>JACOVF010000147.1 GCA_016177465.1 Gemmatimonadota bacterium | reverse complement strand
ATGCCGGGCAGATGCTCAAGCCGCCGCATCCCGTAGCCCGGCTCGCTTACGCTCTGGCACTGTGGATCAATCCCAACAACCACGCGCTCGACGGCGGGCCTGCCAGCTCGGCGATGGAGAAGGAGGCCGTGGCCGAGCTGGCGCGCCTGTTCGGCTGGGAAACCCACCTCGGGCACCTGTGCGGCGGCGGCACGATGGCCAACCTCGAGGCGCTGTGGGTGGCCGCACAGCTCCACCCCGGCACGACGGTCGTCGCCTCCGAGCAGGCACACTACACGCACCAGCGCATCGGCGGCGTGCTGGGGCTGCCGTTCGAAACGATTCCCTGCGACCGGCGGGGGCGACTCGACGTGGAGCCCTTGACCCGGCGCCTCGAGCGCGGTGGGATCGGCACCGTCGTCGCCACCATTGGGACGACCGCGGTCGGATCGGTCGATCCCTTGCCGCCGCTGCTCGCGCTGCGCGACCGGTTCGGCTTTCGCCTGCATGCCGATGCCGCCTACGGCGGCTACTTCGGGTTGACCGACAACCTGGGCGCGGAGGCACGGGCGTCCTACGACCGGCTGAGCGAGGTCGATTCCCTCGTGATCGATCCCCACAAGCACGGCCTCCAGCCGTACGGGTGCGGCTGCGTGCTGTTCCGCGATCCCGCCGTGGGCCGCTTCTACCGGCACGACTCGCCCTACACCTACTTCAGCTCGACCGAGCTGCATCTCGGGGAGATCAGCCTGGAGTGCTCGCGGCCCGGCGCCGCCGCAGTCGCGCTGTGGGCGACCCAGCGGCTGCTGCCGCTCGTCAAGGGCGGCGCGTTCGCGCAGGGATTGAGCGACGGTCGGGCGGCCGCCCTCGCGCTGTACGACAGGCTCCGCGCGGATCCCCGGTTCCAGACGGCGTTTCCGCCGGAGCTCGACATCGTGGTGTGGGTCCCGCGCGCCGGCCGGGTCAGCGAGGCCTCGGCGCGCACGCGACGGATCTTTGCCGAAGCCGCCCGGCGCCAGCTTCACCTCGCGCTGGCCGAGCTGCCGGCGGCCTTCTTCGACTTCGCCGCCGCGGGGATAGAGCGCGATCGGGACAGCGTGACGTGCCTCCGCTCGGTCCTGATGAAGCCGGAGCACCACGCGTGGCGCGACCGTATCTGGGAGATCCTGGACCAGGCGACGACCGCGGCCTCGGCCGATTGACGCCCGTCCACGCGGAGCGTATGCTGCCGCCGACCGCCCCACGGAGGCCGTATGTCCCGCCGTCATCTCGCCGCGTTCATCGGGCTCGTTCTCCTGCCAGCCCTCGCGTGGGCCCAGCGCACCCAGAAGCCGCCACTGCACGGCCGGCACTGGGTGGCCATCACCGGCAAGCCGCTCGCCGCCACGGCGGGCGCGATGATGTTCCAGCAAGGCGGCAACGCGGTGGACGCCGCCTGCGCCATGCTGGCCGCGACCTCGACCATGTGGGACGTGCTCTCGTGGGGTGGTGAGACGCAGGCGCTGATCTACAACCCGCAGACAAAGAAGGTCATCGCCATCAACGCCCTTGGCGTCGCCCCGACGGGCGCGACGCCCGGGTTCTACCGCTCCAAGCAGATGCGCTTCCCGCCGGAGTTCGGCCCGCTCGCCGCGGTGACGCCCGGCACGCCGGGCGGGCTCATGGTGATGCTGGCCGAGTACGGACGGCTGCTGTTGCGCGACGTGCTTGCGCCGGCCATCCGCCTCGCCGACGGCTACCCCATGGAAGCAGAGACCGCCAACGCGATCGAGCACAACAAGGGCCGCCTCAAGGAGTGGAAGTACTCGCGCACCGTGTTCCTCACGCACCCGGGCGAGGCCCGGGAGGCGCCGGAGGCCGGCGAGATTTTCCGCCAGGCGGACCTCGCCGCGACGCTGCGCAAGCTGGTCGAGGCCGAGGAGCAAGCGCTGCGCCAGGGCAGAAGCCGCAGGGAAGCGATCTACACGGCGTACGACCGCTTCTACACGGGCGACATCGCCCAGGAGTTCGTGCGGGGCCTGCGGGAAGAGGGCGGCCTGGTCACGCTCGAGGACCTCGCGAACTGGCGCGTGAAGATCGAAGAGCCCGTCATGACCCCCTACAAGGGCATCGAGGTCTACAAGCTCACCACCTGGACGCAGGGGCCGGCCATGCTGCAGGCGCTCAACATCCTCGAGAACTTCGACCTCAAGGGGATGGGCTACAACAGCGCCCGAGTATGGGCTACCGGCTGGACTTCGAGGCGCGCACGTCGGGCCCGATCAACGCCATCTTCTTCGACTGGCAACACGGCAGCTTCTGGGGCGGGTCGAGCAACCACGGGGAGGACTACGGGAT
>JACOVF010000146.1 GCA_016177465.1 Gemmatimonadota bacterium | reverse complement strand
CTCCAGCACCATGATGAGCTCGTCGGCCGTCTGGAAGCGCTGGTCCGGCAGCTTCGCCATCATCTTGCGGATGATCTCGAACAGCTGGCGCTTGTCGTGGCTGTCGATCGGCGGGGTGGGCAGCTCCTCCATGATGTGCTTGTAGCCGATCGAGAAGCTGTCCTCGCCGTCGAACGGCACGTGGCCGGTGAGGCACTGGTACGCGACGACGCCGAGCGAGTACATGTCGCTGCGCCCGTCGAGGTTTTGCGCGCGGGCCTGCTCGGGGCTCATGTAGTGCGGCGTGCCGATCGACATCCCCGTGCCGGTGAGCTTCGCCCCCGACTGCGCCTTCGCGATCCCGAAATCGGTCACGACCGCCTGCCCGAGCTCGTCGAACATGATGTTGTCGGGCTTGATGTCGCGGTGGACGATGTTGCTCTTGTGAGCGTAGGCGAGGCCCCGCGACACGTCGATCAGGATCTTGCGGATCTCCGCCGGGGGGAGCGCGCGGCGCGCGGCGAGCACGGTGGAGAGCGGCTTGCCGCGCAGGAACTTCATGACGAAGTAGATCACCCGCCCCGACTTCCCGACCCGGTAGATGGGGATAATGTTCGGGTGCTCGAGCTTGGCGGAGGTGCGGGCTTCGCGCTGAAACCGCTCGACGAACTCTTTGTCGAAGGCAAGGGAGAACGGCAGGACTTTGATGGCGACATCGCGCTCAAGCTGCTTCTCGCGCGCCTTGAACACGATGGCCATCCCGCCGCGGCCGAGCTCTTGGAGGATCTCGTACTCCTCCGCAAGCTGCTGGCGCACCAGTTCGATTTCCGTCAGCTCCTGCGACGGCGGTCCCTTGACCGCGCCTACAGGGGTGGTGGCCGTGAGATCCAGCCCGCAGGAGCGGCAGAACTTGCTGGTGTCGTCGTTTTGTGTGCCGCAGCGGGAACAGTACATCCGTGCTCCGGGGGAAACGCGGAAACTTAGGCCGTTTTCGGAGCGAGTGTCAACTGACTAGCGCGACACGACCTGGAAGCGGCGCGTCCGCACGAGGGTCCGGTGGGACGCAGGATCCGTCATCCGCACGCTGAGGCGGTACGTGCCGCTCGGCACGCCCCGCAGGGTGATGGCGCGATGCACGCGAGTCACCGGCCCGTCGGCCGGCGCGTCGAACTCGAGCAGCACCGGCGCGCGGCGGCCGCCGAAGAGCCCGCGAATCGTGCCGAACACCGAACGGCCGCCCTCGCGCGCGAGCTCCACGACGGTGTGGTACGCGGCGCCGCGCGGCAGGCCGTACACTTCGTAATACAGCTCGGCTGCACTGCCCTCGGGGAAGCGGCCCAGGGGATTGAGCAGCACAGTATCGCGCGGCAGCGCCCAGACGAGCCCCGACCCCTGCCGGCCGACCACGAGATCGCTCGCGGCGAACGCGCGGCCGTCGAGCGTCGGCACCTCCACCGAATCCTGCAGCACCAAGTCTCCCGCGCCGCCATCAGCGGTGGTCACGAGCAGGCGGTAGCGGTAGCGCCCCGGGGGCACGGGCAACGTCACCCGCCCGGTCAGATGGGTGCCGTCGGGCAGCGGCTGCCGCCGACCGAACACGCGCATCGTGTCGATGCGGCCGACCAGCCGATCCTGCGCGTCGGAGACGACGATGCGGAAGCGCAGCGGGTACGCCACCCCGTCGCCCGTCCGCTGCGGCGCGAGCCGGCGGGCGGGAATCGCGAAGACGACGTGAAGCGCCTGACCGCCGAGGCTGTCGGCCGAGGCGCCGACGACGAAGTCCGTAGCCACGACGTCGAACGGCGCCTCGAAGCGTCGGTGGTAGCTGTCGCTCGTGGTGCCGGTCGTGATCGCGCGCTGGCCCCGGTCGCGCTCCTCGGCGAGGGCCGAGCCAGTGCGCGCACCGGCGGCGCCGACCCGGTCGTACAGCGGCCCGAAGTCGTGGCGGGAGGCGTAGAGTTCAGCGACCTGCGGGTTGGTCCCGCCCGCGGCGCGCACGCCGGCGCTGAACCCAAGCACGTCCACGAGGCTCTCGACCAGCTTGTAATCGGTGACATCGTCGCGCGCGACGAAGTGGAAGATCAGGTCCCTGTCGGGGCGACGGTACAACCAGCTCTCGTTCGGCTCGACGCCGACCGCGGTGTAGCGCGCCCGGCGGTCGGGATCGCCGTGGCGCAAGTAGATCACGCCGCGATCATCAAGCTCGCTCTGCTCTGCGCGATAGCGCTCGGTGATGTCGTAGTGCCGGTGCCGGCTCATCAGACGGAACTTGCTGTGGGCGTGGAACCACCGTCGGTAATGCTCCGCCAGCCGCTCGCCCTCCACCCGCGCGTCGGCGATGTCGCGGCGGCTCCAGAACCATTCGAGCCAGACGGCGCGCGCCGCGGGTGCCCCGAGGGAATCGAACGCCGCCAAGTCGTCGGGGGCCGCCGCCCAGCCGAGGTCGGCGCGGTACAGCGCGAGGGCGGCGGGTGACGCGGCGGCACGCGCGCCGGCGAAATAGCTCGTCCACCCTTCGGCCGGCCGGCGCGCATGATACAGCGTGCGCGCCAGCTCGAGCATCCCGACTCCGGAGTCGGCGCCGACCGCCAGCGCCGCGCGGAAAGCGGCGAGCGCCGAGTCTACTTCCCCGGCCTCGCGCTCGACGCGCCCGCGCGCGAGCTGCACGTCGGGGTAGCGCCCCGCGGGCGAGGCGGTAGCGAGCCGCACGGCCTGCAGCGCGACCTCGAGGCGCGGCCGGATGCGCTGCGCGAGTGCCGCGTTCGCGAGGTCGACCACGGCGGCGGAGAACGACGGCTCGGCCTCGGTAGCACGGGCGAACGCGCGGGCGGCCTTGGAGAGGTAGTCCTTCCCGAGGATCTGCCGCAGGTTTTCGATCGCGATCACCCGGTGCTCGCCCAGCGCGAGCTCCGCGAGCCCGAGCCCGTACCACGGATACGGCCAGTCGGCCCGTAACTCGGTAGCCCACTCGAATTCCCCCGCCGCGTCGTCGTAGTGGCCCTGGCTGTTGGCGAGCTCTCCGAGCCGATAACCGATGAAGCCGAGACGCAGATGGAGCAGCGGGTTGTCTTGGTCCGCGCGCGCGAGGGCGATCGTGGCTGCCTCGAGCCGCTTCAGCGCGACGGAGTCGGTCACGCCGGCCAGGCTGTCCCGCAGGGCGTCGAGCGCCGCACGCTCTGCCGGGGCCTGGGCGAACAGGCAGCCGGGCGGTCGGGCGATCAGGAAGACCAGGGGGAGCAGGAGACCCACGCGCAGGCGAGGCATCGCATCAATTATACGCCGCAGCCACCGCCGCGTTTCCGCCTCAGAAATCCGCGGCGAACGCGACGTACACCTGCGGGCGGCGCGGCCCGCCCGCCGGCGGGGCGGCGAGCGGCTCCGCCACTCCGAGCCGCGCCCGCAGCGGGAAGTCGTAGTTGAGGGTCAGGTCTCCCACGATCTCGCCGCCTACCGACGCGAGCCGCGTCAGGCGAGCCGCCGCGCCCGGATTCCAGGCGTCGCCCGCGTCGCCGAACAGGCCCAGCGAAAGCTTGTCCACACCGAGCGGCAGGTGCCCGACTCCTCGCCCCACGAGGGCCACCGGCAGCCGCAACTCCGCCGACGCCGTCGCCGCGCGCCGGCCGCGCACGGCGCCTGCCGCGTATCCACGCACCGGGAACGCGCGGACGGCGCCCAACGTGAACCCGAGCCCTACGTCGAACGTGCCCGACGACACACCGCCGACCGAGAACGTCTGGACCGCGGGGCCTCTCGTGACACCGGCAGCGAGCCGGATGGCAATCACCGGGGAGGTGAACCCGCCCCCGACGGGAACTCGCGCCCACAGGGCGAGGCGCGAGCGCAGCTCTTCCGACCAACGTGGCGAGGCCTGCTCTTCCCGGCGTCGGTAGGTGACCGACCACGCGAACCCGTCCTGGGGTGAAATCGCCAGGGGGGCCGCGACGAAGTGGGCTACGCCGACCGACACCGAAGCGCCGAGGAACTCGCGTCGTAAGCAGCCGGTGCAGATCGCCGCGAGGACGGTGTCCGGTACCGACACGTAGCGCGTGCCCTCGTACTCCGCCGCCAGGTGCAAGCTGGCAGAGCGTCGCCAGCGGCGGCTCACGAACGTGACGCCGAAGGCGGCGTCGAGCGATTCCTCCGAGACCGCGTGGCCGGTGGGGGCGGTCCCGATCGGCGACCAGTCGTTCGACGCGGAGAGGTCGAGCGTCGGGTTGCCGGCCGCCTCAGCGATCACGAGCAGCGAGCCGAGCAGTCGCGTGGGGTTCCAGCTGACCAGCCCTCTGGCCAGGTACGCATAGCGGCCGACGGCGTCGGTGCCTGCCGTAGACGCCCCGACAAAGCGTCCCGCGAGCCTCGCGTCGTAGAACAGGGGGATCCAGAAGTGAGGCCGGAGTGAGGGCCAGACGGCGTAGCCCGTCTCGCGGACCGGCACGGCCGGCGCGGACTCGAAGGACACCGGCGACGCCGCGGCCGCGGCCGGCCCGAGAGCGGGCGGCGCCCGCCGCAACTCCCACCCGCCCGCAGCGAGCGTGGTGTAGAGCAGCGCGCCGTCGGGCAGCGCCGCAGGG
>JACOVF010000145.1 GCA_016177465.1 Gemmatimonadota bacterium | reverse complement strand
TCGCCCTCACTTTCGACGACGTCCTGCTCGTGCCGCGGCATTCCTCCGTGCACCCGCGGAACGTGGACGTGCGCAGCCGCTTCACCCGCAAGATCCCCCTGAACATCCCGCTCGTCGCCGCCGCGATGGACACCGTCACCGAGGCGGAGATGGCCATGGCGATCGCGCGCGAGGGCGGGATCGGCGTCATCCACAAGAACATGCCGATCGACCGCCAGGCGGCCGAAGTGGACCGGGTGAAGCGCTCGGAGTCGGGGATGATCCTGAACCCGATCACGCTCGGGCCCGACCGGCCGCTGCGCGAGGCGACGCAGCTGATGGCCCGCTTCCGCATCTCGGGCGTGCCGATCGTGGACGACACCGGCAGGCTGGTGGGCATCATCACCAACCGCGACCTCCAGTTCGAGCGCGCCCTCGACCGCCCGATCCGGGAGGCGATGACCAAGGACCACCTCATCACCGCGCCGGTCGGTACGACGCTCGACGAGGCGGAGCACATCTTGGGCCAGCACCGCATCGAGAAGCTCCCTGTCGTGGATCGCGACGGCGTCCTGCGGGGTCTCATCACCGTCAAGGACATCTTCAAGCGGCGCCGGCATCCCATCGCGAACAAGGACCAGCATGGGCGGCTGCGGGTGGCGGCGGCGGTGGGCGGGACGGCCGACGCCCACGCCCGCGCCAAGGCGCTGCTCGACGCCGGTTGCGACGTGATCGTGGTGGACTCAGCGCATGGGCACTCCCAGGGCGTGCTCGATACCGTGGCGATCCTGCGCGAGGCGTTCCCCGACGCCCAGATCGTGGGCGGCAACGTGGCCACCGCGGCGGGGGCGCAGGCCTTGGTGGAGCGGGGAGTGGATGCGGTGAAGGTCGGCGTGGGTCCCGGCTCGATCTGTACGACGCGGGTAGTGACGGGCGTCGGGGTACCGCAGGTGACTGCGATCCTGGACGCGGTGCAGGGGGCCGGGGACGTTCCCGTCATCGCCGACGGGGGCGTGAAGTACTCGGGCGACGTGGTGAAGGCGCTCGCCGCCGGCGCCTCGAGCGTCATGATGGGCTCGATGCTCGCGGGCACCGAGGAGAGCCCCGGAGAGTCGTTCCTGCTCGAGGGGCGGCGGTTCAAGGTGATCCGGGGCATGGGGAGCCTGGGCGCCATGGAGGAGGGGTCCGCCGACCGCTATTTCCAGGAGGGCGAGGTTTCCCCGCAGAAGCTCGTGCCCGAAGGCATCGAGGGTCGCGTCCCCTACAAGGGGCCGGTGACGGACGTCATCTTTCAGATGGCGGGGGGGCTGCGCAGCGGCATGGGGTACTGCGGTGTCTGCGACGTCCAGGCGCTACGCACCGAGACCGAGTTCATCCGGATCACCACCGCGGGGCTGCGGGAATCGCATCCGCACGACGTCGTCATCACCCGCGAAGCGCCCAACTACAGCTTCTAGCATCTGGCAGCTTGACAGGCTCCGAGCTGCGGCCTACTCTAGCGCCCGTTTCCCGCCGTCCGGACTCCGAATCGTCATCCAGACCGAGGTGCGCATGAATCTTTTCAGACGGAAGAGCGTCACCGCCCTGCAGCAGGAGGCCCTGACCGACCAAAGCCTCAAGCGCGCCCTCGGGCCGCTCAACCTCACGATGTTGGGGATCGGGGCGATCATCGGCACGGGCATCTTCGTGCTTACCGGGACGGTCGCCGCCCAGAACGCGGGCCCGGCGGTCATCCTGTCGTTCGTGCTGGCGGGAGTGGCCTCGATCTTCGCCGCGCTCTGTTACGCCGAGTTCGCCTCGCTCGTCCCGATGGCCGGGAGCGCGTACACCTATGGCTATGCGACCCTCGGGGAGTTTTTCGCCTGGATCATCGGGTGGGACCTGATTCTGGAGTACGCGCTCGGCGCGGTCACGGTGTCGATCGGGTGGTCGGGCTACGTGGTGTCGCTCCTCAGGGACATCGGGATCCACATTCCGCCGGTGCTCACCGCCGCGCGCGGCACCCTCGTGACGCTTGCGGACGGTTCCACGGTGACGGCGATCTTCAACCTCCCCGCCGTCCTGATCATCGCCATCGTCACCACGCTGCTCGTGATCGGGATCCGGGAGTCGGCGAGCGTCAACGACGTGATCGTGATCGTGAAGGTCGCCGTGGTGCTCCTCTTCATCGTCTTCGCGGCGAAGGCGATCAGCCCCGACAACTGGAAGCCGTTCATCCCGGCCAATACGGGTGTGCGCGAGGAGTTCGGCTGGACGGGAGTGATGACGGGCGCCGGGATCGTGTTCTTCGCGTACATCGGGTTCGACGCGGTCAGCACCGCGGCACAGGAGGCCAAGAACCCGCAGAAGGACATGCCGATCGGCATCATCGGCTCGCTGCTCATCTGCACCGTGCTGTATATCATTGTCTCGGCGATCGCGACCGGCGTGGTGCCCTACCGGGAGCTCGACGTCCCCGACCCGATCGCCGTCGCGGCCGACCGCGCGGGGCTCGGCTGGATGGCGTCCCTCATCAAGATCGGCGCGATCGCCGGGCTGTCGTCGGTGATCCTGGTGATGCTCCTGGGCCAGTCGCGCATCTTCTGGACGATGTCGAAGGACGGCCTGCTGCCGCAGTTCGTCAACAACATCCACCCGAAGTTCAAGACGCCCTGGATCACCTCGATCGTCACGGGCATCGCGGTGGCGATCGTCTCTGGTCTCCTCACCGTCCGCGAGGCGGGCAGCCTCGTGTCCATCGGGACGCTGCTGGCGTTCGTCATCGTGTCCGCGGGTATCCTGGTGCTCCGCCTTCGGGAGCCGAACCTGCCGCGGGCCTTCAAGACGCCCTGGGTGTGGCTCGTGGCGCCGGCAGGCGCGGCGTCGGCGCTGTACCTGATGATCTCCCTTCCGTGGCGCACCTGGCAGCGGCTGATCATCTGGTTCGTGATCGGGATCGTGCTGTACTTAGCGTACGGCGTGCGGAAGTCGAGGCTGGCGAACAAGGCGTAACGCATTTCGTATCTTTCCTGCCATGGCCGTCCCTCTCGTTCCGTCGAAGCGCGCGTCTGCGGCGAAAGACATCGCCGCGGTGCTCCAACCCGGCCTCCGCGCGGTGTTGACCACCCACGTCAACGCCGACGGCGACGGCGTGGGGAGTGAGGTAGCGTTGTGGCACCTGCTGGTCGCGCGCGGGATTCACGCGTCCATTGCGAACCCGACCGGGATTCCCGACCGGTTTGCATTCCTGATCCCCGACGGCGCCGACGCGAGTGACCG
>JACOVF010000143.1 GCA_016177465.1 Gemmatimonadota bacterium | reverse complement strand
TGGACGGGCAACCCGCGGCGCTGAACCCAGCGGCGAACCGTCGCCTCGTCGACGCGCAAGTACGAGGCCGCCTCGCGAACCGTCAGCTGCATCGGGACTACCTCGACGCTACGGGAACGGTGAAGATCGCCTCTTCCGACCGGCGAATCAGGTCAGCGATAGCGGCCGCCGTCGGCAGCGTGCGCAGACCATGCAACACGTCCGGCTCGCGGCACAGGCGCGCCATCTTGGCCAGTAGGGCAAGATGATGCCGCTCATCCCGGGCGAGAAGCAACACGAGGGAATCGGTGAGGCTGCCGTCCAATGCGCCGAAGGGGACGGGACGCTCGATGCGACCCAGCGCGACCAGGTCGTGGAGCTTGAGCACCCGGGGAGTGGTGCGCGGAGTATGCAGCAGGGCAACGCCATCTGGGAGCGCGGTCGAGCACAGGTTTTCCCGCTCGAGGATCCGCTCTACCAAGAGCACGAGATCGATTGGCTCGGGAAAGCGGATTTGGTCAACGAATCGGCGGATGACCGTCGCGCGATCACCCGCGGGCACGGGGATCAGCGCGTTCGCCTCGTCGATGAGGTTCCCGAGCCGTACGTCCTCATCCCTGGCGCCGCTGCTGAGCTGGCGCAGTTCCTCGGGCGCGAGCCGGCCCATGTGGAGGTCGATCCACTCGTCTATCGCCGCTTTCCGGAAGCGCCACTGGCCGCCGATTTTCGTAGCCGGCAGCTCACCGCGCTCTAGCAGCCGATAGATGCTTCGCTGCGAGAGCTGAAGGTATTCGGCGATTTGCTTGGCGGTGAGGAGGTCGGGCATCGATCCCTGGCAAGCGATGGAACGGCGGCGAATGACGCTGCAAACCTAGGCTGGCTTAACGGATATGTCAATTCGAGACAGAATAGGACAAGCTATCACGGGGTGAAGGGTCAGGCGGGGGATGCCGAGACGAATGGTCTCCCACTTTTCGCCCGCGCCGAGGCGAACGAGACGCCAGTTCGGGGGTCGCACGCCGAGACTCACGTCCACCCGCTCCACTCACGCACGAGCTACGCGCGCGGTTTCGCTGCCTCCCCTCGCGACCACCACGATATCACCATGGTCATTGACCAACGTGCCCACGATTGGCGCTGGCGCCCGCACGCGCACCCCGCTTACCGACGAGGGCGCCGATGGGTTGTTGCGAGTGGAGCGCCGAGGCGCAGACAATCGTGAGCGCGAGAGCGCGAGACGTGCCGCGAAGCATTGGTCCTCCAGGTTCGTTCCAGACGAGTCTGGCCGCGTGCCGTCAAATTGCAGTCAAGCTGCCCTTGCTCCGGCCTGGGGACCTGTCGATTATTCAGCCCGGGAGAGGTGGCCGAGTGGCTGAAGGCGGCGGTTTGCTAAACCGTTATAGGGCCTAAAAGCCTTATCGGGGGTTCGAATCCCCCCCTCTCCGTTACCCTCACCCTAGCACTTCTGTGGACCCCAAGCGGCAGATGCTGCGGCACTTCCTGGCGGCGCTGGCGTACCGCACCCAGAAGGCGCTGCGCGGCGCACCGGATTCGTTCGGCGGCTTCCAGGCGGGCGCCCAAGTGCGGACACCCGCGGAGCTCGTGCGACACATGGCGAGCGTCCTCGGCTACGCGCGCACGTTCTTCACGGGCGGCACGCACCGGCCCGAGCCGCTTGCCACGTTCGCGGACGAGATCAGCCGGTTTCATGAGAACCTCCAGGACGTGGCGCGCCACCTGGACGCGGCGACCCCCTGTCGCCTCACCCCCGAGCAGCTGCTGCAGGGGCCCCTTGCGGACGCGATGACCCACGCGGGCCAGCTGGCGATGCTCCGGCGGCTCGCCGGCTTCCCCGTGCCGCCGGAAAACTTCATTTACGCCGAGATCTCGCCGGACAACCTCGGCCCGCACCAGCCGCTCCCGGCGCGCCCGGACGCGCGCTGGCCGGAGGCCCCTGCGTCGTGACCACCGTTCGCGTCCGGTTCGCACCGTCGCCCACCGGCTACCTCCACGTCGGCGGCGCCCGCACCGCCCTCTTCAACTGGCTCTACGCCCGCCACTCGGACGGCAAGTTCCTGCTGCGGGTAGAGGACACCGACAAGGCGCGCTCCACCGACGAGCACACCCAGGTCATTCTGGACGGCCTCACGTGGCTCGGCCTCGATTGGGACGAAGCGCTGGTGTTCCAGGGCGCCCAGATCACCCGCCACCAGGAGATGGCCGACCGCCTGCTCCGCGAAGGCAAGGCCTACCTGGATGAGGGGGCCATCCGCCTGCGGGTGCCGCCGGGAGAAATCGCCTGGGAGGACGCGGTCCACGGGCGGATCAGCTTCCAAGGCGAGGACATCAAGGACTTCGTGATTCTGCGCTCCGACCGCTCGCCGCTCTACAACTTTGCCGTGGTGGTGGATGACATCGACATGCGGATCACGCACGTGCTCCGCGGCGACGATCACATCTCCAACACGCCGAAGCAGATCGCGGTCTATCGCGCGCTCGGCGCGCCGCTTCCCGTGTTCGGCCACGTGCCGATGATCAACGGACCCGACGGCAAGAAGCTTTCCAAGCGGCACGGCGCGACGGCGGTGGGCGACTACCAGCACCTGGGGGTCCTGCCCGCAGCGATGCGCAACTTCCTCGCCTTGCTCGGCTGGAGCCCGGGCGGCGACCGGGAGATCCTGACGCGCGATGAGATGATCCAGCTCTTCACCCTCGAGGGCATTCTCAAGAAGGCGTCGGTGTTCGACACCACCAAGCTCGAATGGATGAACGGGCAGTATTTGTCGACGACCCCGCCGGAGGAGCTGTACGACCTCGTGGCCGGTCCGCTCGCGCAGCTCGGCGCCGATGGCGACCGCGCCCATATCCTGCGCGCGATCGCCGCCGTGAAGACCCGCTCCCGCACCACGCTCGACGTCGCGCGCCAGGTGGCGGTGCGGCTCGACGCGAAGTTCGTCGAGCTCGACGAGAAGGCGCAGCAGGAGATCGCGAAAGATCCGGCGGGCTACAAGGCTTCGCTGGTGGCGAGCGTCGCCGCCCTGCAGGGCGCCGAGTGGACGACGGAGGCCCTCGAGAAAACACTGCGCGCGCTCGCTGAGACGCGCGGCGTGGCCGCGGGCAAGATCTTTCAGCCGATCCGGATCGCGCTCACTGGCGGGACGGTGAGCGAGCCGGTGAATGAGCTGTTGTATGTGGTGGGGAAAGCGGCGGCGTTGAAGCGATTGGAGATAGCTGCCGCCGCGGTTAGGGTGTGACCCTCGCCGTGTCACCCCGCGCGCGTCGCTGCACGTCTCGCTCGGCCTGCTTCCGCTCCCGCAGCTCCCGCACGTAGCGCTTGAACTGCTGGAAGTTCTCGGCGCGCTGCGCGGAGCGCAGCAGGTCTTCCCGCATGCCCTGGAGGGCGCGCGCGCGCAGCCCCTCGTCGTAGTTCCCCTGCGGCAGCAGGTTGCCGAGCAGCGCCAACGCCGCCGTCGGGATCTTGATCCCCGCGATGTAGATGTTGCGCGGGTCGAGGCCCCACTGCGGGTCGCCGCTGTCCCCCCGCACCGTCCACGACGGCAACCGATGCGCACGCTGCTCCTCGTCGAGCGCGCGGTTGAGCGTGTCCACCATCGCGCGCAGGCGCGCGACCACCGCCGCGTCGCGCTCCAGCGAGTCTACGGTGCCGTAGAGCTGCTCCGCGATCGACGCCGGGAGGGCGGGACGCGGGCTCACCCACAGCCGTCCGTCGCCCAGCTGCGGCCCCGGCACGAGCGGCCCCCACTCGGGCGCCGGACCTGCCGGCGCCGTGTCGCGCGCGCCGGAGGGCGGCGCCGCCGGCTCGCGTGTCTCCGCGGGCACCTCGGCCGCCGGCGCGAGACGCCCCAACCCGCCGGGTGGGCCCCGCCGGGCCCGCGTCCCACCATAGGGCGGCAATTCGGGGAGCTCCGACGGCGGTGCGATGACGACGTACCCGGTGCGCCAGGGCGCCTGCCATGACACCGTGAACGCGAGGATCACCGCGGCGACGTGGAGGCCCGCGCTCAGGAGCCACGTGGCGCGAGGCCTCAGCCGTGGCACCTGCCGGATCTCAAACAGCGGCGAGCACCTTGCCGAGCCGCTCCGCCGCCTCGACCAGGCGCGGCGTGGCGGTGGTGAGCGCGATCCGGAAGAAGCCCTCCCCTCCTGCGCCGAACGCAGAGCCCGGCAGGGTGACGACGCCCACGTCCTCCAGCGCGCGCTTCTGAAACGCCGCCGAAGGCAGCCCCTCAGGGAGTGGCACCCAGAGGTACATCGTGGCGCGCGGGGTGTCGGGCTCGAAGCCGTTCCCGCGCAGGACTGGCAGCATCGCGTCGCGCCGCTCCCGGAACTGGGCCACGTACGGCCGGACCAGCTCCTCGGCCTTCTCGAGGACCGCGGCGCCCGCGGCCTGCACCGCGAGGAACGCGCCGGTGTCCACGTAGTTCTTCACCCGGGCGAGCGCGGCGATCACGTCGGCGCGGCCCACCGCCCACCCGAGCCGCCACCCTGTCATGCAAAAGCTCTTCGAGATCGAGTGGAACTCGATCGCGACCTCGCGCGCTCCCTCCACCTCGAAGATGCTCGGCGCCACGTAGCCGTCGAAAGTGATCTCGCAGTAGGGGTTGTCGTACGCGATCAGAATGTCGTGGCGGCGGCAGAACTCGACCGTGCGGACGAGGTAGTCGAGCGGGGCGACGGCGGCGGTCGGATTGTTCGGGTAATTGAGGTACACGAGCCGCGTGCGCTGCAGCACGTCCCTGGGGATCTCTTCCATCTCGAGGAGGAAGTCGCTGCGCGGCGTGAGGGCGTAGCAATACGGCTCCCCGTCCGCCAGCACCGTGCCGCCGTGATACACGGCGTACCCCGGCTCAGGCACGAGCGCCACGTCTCCCCTGTCGAGCACCGCCATCGCAAGGTGCGCGATTCCCTCCTTCGAGCCGAGTAGGGGGTGCAGCTCCGTGAAGGGATCGACCGTAACGCGGAAGCGGCGCTGCAAGTACGCGGCGGCCGCCTGGCGGAAGGCGGGCAGCCCCAGCTGGAACCCGTAGCGGCTCATCGCCGGGTCCTTCACGGCGTTGTTGAGGGCCTCGACCGCCACTTGCGGCGGCGGAAAATCCGCGTCCCCCGCACCGACGTCGATCACGTCCGCGCCCTGCTGGAGGAGCCGCCGCTTGATGGCGGGGATCTCCGCCATGGGATACGTATGGAGCGCGCTTAGGCGCGTGCTGAGTTTCGTCACGCGAACTCCCACTCCCCGCATGGGTGTCACCGCCCTCGCCCGCCCTGAATCTATCTCCGCGGGCGAAACATGGCTCGGATGATGGCCGTCGCATCTACGGCGATCAGCAGCCCTTGTTTCGGGAGCGACTGAATCCCCACGATCACCCCGGCCGGCGGATTGCGTTGGGGGAAGAACGCCGGCGCCGCCTGGCGGATCGCGTCGAACTCCCCCGGCTTCAGGTTGACGACGTAGATCGTGAGCTTCGTGACGTCTTCCGGGGTCGCGCCGGCGATCTGGAGGACGTGCGTCAGGTTTGCGAACGCCTGCCGAGCCTGGGCCTGGAGGTCTTCCGGGCCCACGACCCGTCCCTGGTCGTCGAGCGCGACCTGGCCGGAGATGTACACCGTCGAACCGATGCGCACCGCGCTGGTGAATCCTTCGATCGTCGCGAGGGTGCCTGGATTGAGGTACTGCGGCCGCGTCGGCTCCGGCCCCGGCCCCCCGGGCCCGCCCCGGCCGCCGCCCGGCCCGCCCGCTGCTACCGGCGCGCAGGCCGTCAGCACGCCCGCCACGATTCCCCAGACTACTCTTCGCACGCACATCACGTTTCCCGTTTCTCCTTTCCCATTTCTCGGGAGTTCAGACTTCCGCCCCGATCCCGTGCCGCATGAAGAAGTCCTCGCACGCTCGCCGTACGGTCTCCCAGTCGCCGATCGCCTTCGACGCGCGCGGCAACCCCTCGAGGATCATGCGTCCGTACCGCTTGGTGATCACCCGCCGGTCGAGTAGCACCACCGCCCCGACGTCCGCGCGGGACCGAATCAACCGCCCGAACCCCTGCTTCAGCTTCAGCGCCGCGTGGGGCACCAGGTAATGGGTGAACCCATTTACCCCGCGCTCGGCCAGGCGTTCGAGCCGCGCGGCGGTGAGGGGCTCGCTCGGCACCTTGAACGGCAGCTTGGCGAGGATCAGTACCCGCAGCGCCCGCCCCGGGACGTCCACGCCCTCCCAGAACGAGTCGGTGCCGAGGAGGACGCCCGAGCCCGCGGCGCGGAACTGGCGCAGCAGCTGATCGCGCGGGCCTTCGCCCTGGACGAACAGCGGCCACCGGCCGGCGAGCTGGTCCCGCACGGCCGCGGCCGCGCGCCGCAAGGCGCCGTGACTCGTGAACAGCGCGAAGATCCCGCCGTCGGCCGCGCGTGCCAGCTCGAGCAGCACCCGCGCCACCGCGGCGTCGTGGCCCGCCTCGTCGTCTCGCGGCTCAGGGAGGTCGGTCGGGATGCCGAAGACGCATTGCGCTGGGAAATCGAACGGTGAGGCCAGGATCTCCCGCACGTGCACCCGCGACGGCGGGAGATCGAGCCCCAGCCGCTCCTCGAGGAAATCGAACTCGCCCCCCGCCGCGAGCGTAGCGCTCGTGAGCACGACCGTCTCGACGCGGTCGAAGAGCGCCTCCTTGAGAATCGGCGCGAGGTCGAGCGGCACCGAGGCGAGCGCGAGGTTCGGGGTCTTGCGCCCGCGGCGCTCAACCCAGCGCACCGAAGGCGGCCCCCCGGGCGGCGGCCGCAACGCGGCCGTGAGCCCCGTCGCGGCGGCGTCGAGCCGCCGCACCACAGCGCGCAGCTCCCCGATCAGCTGGGCGCGCCGCTCGGAGGGATCGTCGAGCGAGAGCCGGTCGGCGATGGTCTCGACCCCGTCGCGCAGTCGGTCGAAGGCGATCAGCAGGTTCTCGAGCGCCTCGGCGAGGCCCTCGCGCCACACCGGGTCGTCCGCGAACGCGTCGCTGAGGCGCAGGTGCAGCTCCTTCGTGTCCAGCCGGCGGTCGAGCGTGGCGAACAGTTCGGTGGACGCGTGCCGCGCCGCGGCGAGCGCCTCGTACAAGCTCTTGTGTAGCAACTCGCGGCTCGCGCCGCTCAGCAGGTCGTCCCGCCCCGCCAGCTCCTGCGCGAGCGTGGGGAGGAGGCCGCGGCCGCGGCGCTCCAGCCGCGACAGCAACCGCTCGATCCCGACCATGCTCACCTGGGCGCCGAGGTGCTGGGCAGCCACGTCCTCGAGGTGGTGCGCCTCGTCCAGGATCAGCCGCTTGTAGGGCGGCAGCACTGCCGCCTCCGTCCAGTTCTCCGACGCGAGCCGCACCGCGAGGTCCGACGCGAGGAGATAGTGGTTCACGACCACCACGTCCGCTTCGGCGGCGCGGCGGCGCGCCTGGAACAGGAAGCACTGCTCGAAGTGCGGGCACTTGAGCCGGGTGCAGAGGTCCGATTCCGCGGCCACCGCGTCCCACACGTCGGCCGACGGCTCGTCGGCCAGGTCCGTGAGACTGCCGTCGCTGGTGCGCGCCGCCCATCCCGCCAGCGCCTCGAGCTCGGCCACTCGGTCGGCGTCGAACAGCGAGTCCTGCGTCGCGCGGGCCTGGTCGAGGCGCGCGAGGCACAGGTAGTTCCGCCATCCCTTGAGGAGCGCGTAGGTCGGGACGTGATCGCCGGTGCCGAGGGCGCGCGCCAGGATCGGGAGGTCCTTGCCGACCAGCTGCTCCTGCAGGTTGATCGTGTTGGTGGAGACGATGGTCCGCTCGCCGTTGGCGCGGGCCCACTCGAGCGCCGGGAGGAGATA
>JACOVF010000011.1 GCA_016177465.1 Gemmatimonadota bacterium | reverse complement strand
TCACGAGTACGGCGAGCGGCACGAGCCGCGTAGCGATGAGCCGCTCGGCCTCGCGCGCAAGCAAGCGGTCGCCGGAGGTGGCGACCATCACCGGGTCGAGCACGTAGTTGGGCAGCCCGCGCCGCGCGATGCCGGCGGCGACCGCCTCCACCAGCTCCGCCGAGCCCAGCATCCCGCTCTTCACGGCGAGGGGCGGGAGGTCGTCGGCAAGGGCATCGAGCTGCTGGGTGACGAGCGCGGACGGGAGCGCCTCCCAGGCCCGCACTCCCAGCGTGTTCTGCGCGGTCACGGCGCAGAGCACGCTCGTGCCGAAGACGCCGAATTGGTGGAACGTCTTCAGGTCGGCCTGGATCCCGGCGCCGCCGCCCGAATCCGACCCCGCGATCGTGAGGGCGATCTTCAGACGCTACTCCCGTCCCGGCTGGTGCGCCGGTATGGGCGGGGGCGGGAGGGCGCGCACGGCACGCCGCAGGTCGTGAAACACCGGACGGTCCCGAACCCCGGTGTGCACCGCCCGCTGAGCGGCGGTGTCGGCGGCGATCATGCGCCCCACGTCCGTGATCCGGTCGTCAGTCATCGGGTGGGAGGCGAAGAACTGGGCGATGGCGTCCGGCTGGCGGCCTTCCAGCTGCCGCAGGATGTTGAACATGTCCGTCATCCCACCGGGGTTGATCCCCGTGCGGGTGAGGTAGCGCACGGCGGCGTGGTCGGCCTCGCGCTCATCGTCGCGGCTGAACTTGGCGAAGATGACCGAGGCGGCGATGTTTAATGCGGTGGACTCGGTTTGGCCCGGCTGGCGCCCGAGCAGGATGTAGCCGAGGTTCACCCCCAGCGACGCCGCCTGCGCCTTCTCCATGTGGCTGGCGCTGTGGCGCAGGTCCACGTGCCCGATCTCGTGGCCCAGGACGCCGGCGAGTTGGTCGTAACTGGTGGTGTGCTCGATCAGGCCGCGGGTGACGTAGATATGGCCGCCCGGGACGGCGAAAGCGTTTACGTCGGCTGTATTGACGACGCGGAACGTCCACGGCAGGTCCCGGCGGACGGCCACGGCGAGCACAGGCCGGACGGCCTGGTCCAGGGCCGCCTGCACGGCGGCGTCGTGCACCACCGGCATGGTCCGGTCGATCTCAGCGGCGTAGTCGGCCCCGAGTTGGATTTCTCGTTGGACGGAAACGGCGCACGCGACCGCGGCGCCGAGCACCACGGCGGGGGCGGCGGACCGCCATCGGCTTGAGGGGATTCCCATAACCACTAATCTGCAGTCGACCGTCGTCGATCTTCAACGGCGCAAGGCGCGCGGCAAGCGCGGGCTTGCGCTGATCGAGGGTGTGCGCCTTGTGGAGGAGGCGCTTGCCGCGGGGCTCCCGTTCCGCGGCGCGCTGGTGTCGCCCGACCTGGCGCGCACGGCCCGCGGCGTGGAGCTGCGCGCCGAGCTCGAGCGCCACGCCGTGCCGGTCGAGGACGTGACCACGCGCACCTTTACCAAGCTCGCCGACACCGACACGCCCCAGGGCATCCTCGCGGTGATTGAGCCGCCGCACCACAAGGCTGACGAGCTGAGCTTTGCTCGGGGGCGCGCGATCCTCGTCATCGACGGTGTGCAGGATCCCGGGAACGTCGGGACCCTGATCCGCACCGCGCATGCGCTCGGCGCTGCCGGCACGATCGTGCTGCGCGGCACTGCCGACGTCAACAGCCCCAAGGCCCTGCGCGCTGCGATGGGCGCGAGCTTCCGGCACCCGGTCGTGTCGCTCGACGACGCCGGATTCATCGCGTGGGCCAAGAAGCACGGCGTGACGCTATGGGCCTCGGCGTCGGACGGCGTCCCGCTGCACCGCGCGCTTGTCGTCGCAGGAAAAGGGGAAGCGGGAAGGGGGAAGGGCGAAGGGGGGATAGCAGTGATTGTGGGGAATGAGGGCGCGGGGGTCCGCCCGCAGCTCAACGCGGTCTCGACCCAGCGCGTCGCGATCCCGCTCGCGCAGGGCGCCGAGTCGCTCAACGTCGCGGTGGCGGCGGGCATCCTGCTGTACGAGGTCCTGCGTGGTCGCTGACCCGCTGCTCGTCGTGGGCACGGGCTTGATCGGGCTCTGCTTCGGCAGCTTCCTCAATGTTTGCATCCTGCGACTGCCGCACGAGCAGTCGCTCCTGCGACCGCCCTCCACCTGCCCCACGTGCGGCCAACGGATCGCCTGGTACGATAACATCCCGGTCGTCTCCTGGCTGCTGCTGCGCGGGCGCTGCCGCCGCTGCGGGACGTCGATCTCGATCCAGTACCCGCTCATCGAGCTGCTGGTGGGGCTGCTCTGGGCGAGCGGGGTGTTCCTGTACGGGTTCACGTGGCACGCCTTGGCCGCGGCGGTTTTTGGCATGCTGCTGCTCGGCATCGCCGTCACCGACGCCCGGCACTACCTCATCCCCGACGAGTTCACCTGGGGCGGCCTGGCGCTGGGGCTCGCCCTGTCGCTCAAGGGCGGCGGGCCCGGGCTCGTACAGGCGCTGCTGGGCGCCCTGGCCGGGTTCGCCCTGCTGTACGTCGTGGCGCAGGTGGGGGAATGGGTGTTCAAGGAGGAGGCGATGGGAGGGGGGGACATTAAGATGATGGCGATGGTCGGCGCTTTCGTGGGCTGGAGGGGGGTCCTGCTGACGGTGTTCGCCGGCGCCCTCCTGGGAACGATGATTTTCGTGCCCCTTTCGCTGAAGAAGAAGCGTCTCGTCCCTTTCGGGGTATTCCTGGCGTTGGGGGCGGCGGTCACGTTCGTCGTGGGGGACGCAATCGTTTCCTGGTACCTGCATTTCCTGCGGGGCGGCTGACGGATGGGCGATCCGTTCCAAGGGTTGTTCGATTCGGGGGACGTGCTGGAGCGCGTCGGCGTGGACCTGACGGCGCAGGCGCGCCGCGGCGACCTGGAGCCGGTGCGCTGCCGCGACGCCGAGATCGTCCGGGTGATCGACATCCTGCTCCGCCAGCAGAAGAACAATCCCGGCTTGGTCGGCCGGGCGGGGGTCGGGAAAACCGCGATCGTGGAGGGGCTTGCCCAGCGCATCGCTGCGGGCAACGTGCCGCCGGCGCTGAAGGATGCGCGCGTCCTCCAGCTCGACCACGTGGCGCTGCTCGCCGGCACCGCGTTCCGCGGCCAGTACGAGGACCGCATCCGCCAGCTGATCCGCGCCCTCACCGCCGACCCCGACCTCATCCTGTTCGTCGACGAGCTGCACAACCTCATCGGTCAGGGGACCGCCCTCGGCGCCGCGATGGACGCGGCCAACATGCTCAAGCCCGCCCTGGTGCGCGGCGACGTCCGCGTGATCGGCGCCACCACGGGCGAGGAGTACGACCGCTGGGTCCGCCGCGACCCCGCCCTCGAGCGCCGCTTTCAGCCGGTCGTGGTCGAGGAGCTGGACGCGATCCAGACGTGGGAGGTGCTGGTGGCACGCCGTCCCAGGCTGGAGCGCCACCACGCCGCGGCGATCACCGACGACGCCCTCAAAGCCGCGATCGTCCTCACCGACCGGTTCGTCCCCGAGCGGGCGCGGCCCGACAAGGCGATCGACATGCTCGACGAGGCGTGCGCCCACGCCCAGGCGACGGCCCAGGTCTCCCCTGAACTCGACCGTTTGATCCGGGAGCGACGCAAGGTGGACGCCATGATCCGTCGGGGGCTGACCCACGCGAAGAGCGAAACGGTAGAGGAGGACCCGATCGAGATCGGAGCGATGTTGGAGCGGTTAGGGAAGGAACTAGGGGAGCTGCTCGTCGGTCCAGCTCGGTCACAGACGGTCAAGAACGGTCAGGCTGAACCCTCGAGCGTCATGGACCGTCCTCGACCGTCTTTGACCGACCAGCGCGCCGAGCTCGACCGCCTCCTCCGGGAGGAGCTCGAGCGCCAGGGGATCGTCGTGAGCGGCCAGGACGTCGCCCGCGTCGTGAGCACCGCGGTGGGGAAAGGGATCGAGTGGACGGGATGACGGGTCGGGTCCTGGCGTCGCTCGTGGTCATACTCGGGTGCCAGGGGCGCGCGCAGGACGTCAGCAAGCTGGGGGAAGTGCGGCAGCTGGT
>JACOVF010000149.1 GCA_016177465.1 Gemmatimonadota bacterium | reverse complement strand
GGAGTTGGCCGCGCGGGGCTTCCCCGTCCCACCTGCCTTCGTGGTCTCCGCCCTGGCCTGCCGCACGTTCTTCGAGGGCCTGGGCCTCGGCCGCGAGCTCCACGGCCTCGAAGGGACTTCGCGGGGAGAGCTGGCGCGGCACTGCGCGGCCCTGCAGCGGAGGATCGTGGAGGCCGAGATACCCCGGCCCCTGGCCGGCGCCATCCTGCAGGCCCACGTCCGCCTGAACGAACGACGGGGCGCCGCCGCGGCCCTGGCCGTGCGCAGCTCCGCGACGGCGGAAGACCTCGCCGGCGCCAGCTTCGCCGGACAGCACGGAACCTACTACTACGTGGACGAGGCTCATCTGCTGGAGATGATCCAGCGCTGCTGGGCATCGCTCTGGAGCCCCGAGGCCGTCGCTTACCGCGCGACCCACGGCATTCCCCACGCGTCGGTGTTCATGGCGGTCGTCGTCCAGGAGATGGTGCGATCGGAGGTGTCGGGGGTGGCCTTCACGGCGAATCCGGTCAGCGGCGATCGGGGGGAGATCGTCATCGAATCGAGCTGGGGCATGGGAGCGGCGATCGTGGATGGGCGGGTGACGCCGGATCGCTACGTCGTCGTGCGCAAAGGCCTCGAGCTCCGGGAGCGGCGCATCGCCGAGAAGCGGTTCATGGTCCCCACCCACGTGCCGGAGCGACGCTCCCAGCGGGTCCTGGCCGTGCCCCACGAGATGCAGCGCCGCGCGACACTCCGCCCCGATCAGGTGAGGACGGTGGCGGAATGGGCGCTCAGGTGCGAGCAGCAGTTCGGCGGTCCGCAGGACGTGGAGTGGGCGCTCGCGGACGGGCGGTTCTACGTGCTCCAGTCGCGTCCGATCACCGCCCTGGGTCGCACGGAGATCGGACGGGACGTCAAAGGGAAGTGGGTGCTGTTCAAGGCCCTCGCGGAAAACTTCACGGATCCGCTGACGCCCCTCACCGTGGATCTCGTGACGGTGAGTCCCCCGCCCGGACTGCGGTTCATCGGCGGCCGGCTCTACATGGATCTCGAGTCCGCCCGCCGCCTGGTCCCGCTGAGGATCTCGGACGCGGACCTCGCGACGCTGCTCTACCTGAGCGGCGAAGCCCCGTCGTCCCCGCACCGGCTCTCGCTCCGCCGGCTGCCCGTGGCCCTGCTGGCACTCCTGGGCTCGTACCTCGTGCTCGGCGTCCTCTTCGCGCGGACCCGCGGGATGCCCGACGACTTCATGCAGGGCTACCGGGCGCTCTGCCGCAAGGTCGAGGACGACCCCGCCCTCGACCCCGTCGATGCGCTGCAGAGACTGTTCCTGCTGCCGAAGCCGCTGGACCCCGTGGGACACATGGCCATCCTCGTCAACGTCGCCTCCATGCGCTTCATGCCCTGGATGGGCGTGCTCAAGCAGTTGCTGCGCCGCTGGGTCCCGGACCTGCGCCCCGATGCGGTGGCGCTCCTCTGCTCCGGCTCGGAGGGCGTCCTGTCGGCGGAGATGGGCCGCGCCATCTGGACGCTCGCAGGCGAGGCGAAGCGGGACGGGCTGGTTCGCGAGATCCTGATCCGCAGCGAGCCCGAGGAAGCGCTCGCGCGGCTCAGGGAGGAGCCGGCGGCCCGGGGGTTCGTGGACCGTCTGGACGGCTTCCTCGCCTTGCACGGCCACCGCGCGATCAAGGAGTTCGAGCTCCAGTCCGCCCGCTGGGAGGAGCAGCCGGCGCCCGTCCTCGGGATGATCCGGAACTACCTGCTGTTCGAGGCGGACCCAGCGGCCCACGAGGAAAAGGCCGCCCGGGCCCGCCTGGAGTTCGAGGCGAAGATCCGGCGGGCCCTCGAGGGGCGCCCTCTCGAGCGTATCCTGAGGCTCCGGTGGCGACTCGTCCGCCTCGCCGCGCGCCGGGCAAAGTATTACCTGAAGCAGCGGGAGAACTCCCGCTTCTATCACATCATGGGGTTCGGGGTGGTCCGGAAGAAGGTCGTCTCGATCGAGGCGGAGCTGCGGCAACAGGGCAGACTCAAGTGCAAGGACGACGTCTTCTTCCTCCGCTGGCACGAAGTGGCCGCGCTGCGCTCGGGGCGGCTGGGCTGGCTGGACGTCGAGGAGCGTATCCGGGAGCGGCGCATGGAGCACGTCCGGCTCGCGAAGATCACTCCTCCAAAGACGATCGGGATCGAGCTCAGGGAGCGGCCGGCCGACGAGTCCGCCGCCGATCGGCTGGAGGGCCAGTCAGCCTCCCCGGGGCGGTACGAAGGGATCGCGCGCGTGATCCTCGATCCCTCGGTAGACCTCGCCTTGAAGCCGGGCGAGGTGCTGGTCGCGCCGTACACGGATCCGGCCTGGACGCCACTCTTCCTGACGGCGGGGGCGGCGGTGGTGGAAGTCGGCAGCTACCTCTCCCACGCCGGCACCGTGGCCCGAGAGTTCGGCATGCCCTGCGTCGTGGACGTCGCGGACTGCACCCGCCGCATCCAGACCGGAGGCCGAGTGGACGTGGACGGGGGTCGTGGCGTCGTGCGGATCCTCGGCGGGGCGAGCGGGACGTGACGCGGCTCGTGGACGTCGCGCTCTTTCTGTTGGGCACCTATCTCTCCCTCCGCGGAATCGCTGCGTGCTACCGCGTGCTGGACGTGTGGTACACGATCAGGACGGGGTATCCGAGGGTGCTCCGGGGGCTCCTGGGCTGGGGCGGCGCGACCGTCGCGATTGCCGCGCTCCTCGGCGATCACCACCGCAAGGCCTTTTTGTCCGGGTTGGTGGCCTACCTGCTCTTCTACCTCAGCCTCTACGTGCTGCGCAGCTTGTTCCTGCGGAAGCCCGCGTCGATGGAATAGCCCCTTTTCCGGTGGATCGGAGCCAGCATCCGCACAGCATTCTGTGACTTGTTGGGGAGTGCGAGGGGTCAGGGCGGCCTCGCACGGTGTACATTCGCATCGGCGTCATTAGGGTGGGCTGCCCCCGAGTCCAACCAGTCACCGCCAAGCTGTCCCGCAAGTTCTACGACACGTTCGGCGACGAGCTCACGAACGAGCTCGTGGAGTGGCATCGTCCAGCTCGACGCCAAGATCGACCGGGTGGCCACCGAGCTCGACACCAAAATCGATCGGCTGCTCAGGCGGTAGGCAGCCTGGTCACTTGGGGAGTCGCATCTTCGCGAGCAGCTCCTCGAACCGATGATCGCTGGCGTATGCCTCGAACTCCGGC
>JACOVF010000019.1 GCA_016177465.1 Gemmatimonadota bacterium | reverse complement strand
TCATTAACAGCCTCCAGCGAGGGACAGTGACACGGACGGACTACCGTGCGGTAAGACGCACAGGGGGGCGAAAAGGTTGCAGATCTCAGAGGGGGTGGAGGGCGGGCATCGAGGTGGAGAGCCCCGCCGCGCGCGCGTTGGCACGCAGAAACATGGAGCTATCGGCGTGGCGGGAGAGAAAGGCCTCGAGGGCGGGCTCGTCGCCGGGGCGGAGAGGCCGAAGCGACATCACGGCACGCCGGGCCGTCCCGCGGCGCGCGGCGATTCTCCAGGAGTGATTGATCGCGCGAGGATGCCCAGCCCCGCCCGCTGCCCCTGTCGCCGCGGCACGCTCCGATAGATGGACAACACCAGGATCCAGGTCAGCCAGCTCACTCGCTCGCTCCAGGAGAGCGACCGGAACATCAGCCACGGCTGGGTGACCGCGGCGCTCCACGCGGGAGCGTCGCCCTGCGCCAGCACGATCGGCCGAGTGATCACCCGGTTGGCGCGGAAGCCGTGCCCGCCCGGGACCGAGACGTTCCACACGCAAGTGACCTTGCCCCACCCGTGGTTGTCGCTCGCGCCGGTGACGAGGAGGTCGTGCCGCGCGGCGAGGCCGATCACATCGCGTCGGTCGGGTGCGGCGAAGCCGATCGCCTTGGGCGCGCAGTTCACGATCTCGAACCCGTCCACCCCCGCCGCCACGAACGCGTCGAGGCTCTCGCGATGGTTGCGCCAGTACTCGGGCAACGACGCGATCACCAGCGTCCCCTGGCGGTGCAGCTCGGCGAACAGGCCGAGCATCCGGGGCGTGTCGCCCTGGTAGCGCTCGCGGTCGATCTCGCGCACGGGCCCGAGCGCGATGATGTGCTGGCGGTAAACGCTCCATTCGGCGCCGGGGAGCAGGGGGATGGGCCGCTCGAGCCGGCGGGTGAACACGACGTTGTGGTCGGTGACGTACGAGGCGCTGAACCCCTGTGCCGCGTGCCATTCCCCGAGATCCTCTGCCGTCCAGCCCTTGCGGCCGTCGTGCGAGGCGTTGGTATGGGCGTGATAATTGAGGACAGTGACGGACGAGTCGGACACCGCGAGCCGGGGCACGGGGCGGGGGAGGGCGACGGTGGCGCTCGCCACCGCCAGGATGCCGATGGGGCCGAGCAGGGCGCGGCCCACACGGAGCCGTGGCGTTCCCCTTCGTGCAGCGCCGATCGCTCCCAGGGCAAACGCCCAGACGGCGAGCGCCGCCTGCGCGCGGCCGAGGCTGAGGAAGGTGAGGGCGTCGAGGACGTTCGACAGCGGGGCCAACACCGTGTAGAGCAGGGGTCTCGTCAGCTCGGTGTCGCCAGGGACGGCGCCGGTGACGGCGTCCACGATCGTGGGGTGGGACCACAGGGCGCCCGCGAGCACGACGCCCGCGAGCGCGAGGGCCAGCGGGTGGCGGCGCGCGAAGTTCACCCCTAGAATCCGCATTCCATGGAACGCTTGGAAGCTACGACCCGCTCGACGCCTGGGGAAGTTTGACGGTGCTCTCTCCCGAAGCGCTGATCGCGACCGGCGCCGTCGTGCTGCTCGGCAGCGTGGCGATCCTGGCCCGCTCGCTCCACCAGAAGCGGCTCGAGGTGCTCGCGAGCTACTGTCTGGCGCGCGGCTTCGCCCTGCAGCGGGAGCGGGGCGGGGCGGAGGAGGCATTCCGCGAGATCGTCCCGGTGTTCAAGCGGGGGCACCACAAGAGTTGGGGATATACGATCACCGGTCGGTGGAACGGCCGGCCGTTCACCGCGTTCGAGTACAGCTACGTCGTCTCCACGGGCAAGAGCTCCCACACGAGAGCCGTCCGGGTGCTGCTGTGGGAGGCCGAGGGCGTGACGTTGCCGCGGTTCCTGTGCACCCCCGAGGGATTCTGGAACCGGCTCGGCCAGAAGTTCGGGGTCCAGGACTTCGACTTCCTCGAGGACACGGGGTTCTCCAGCGCCTACCAGCTCCAGGGCGACGACGAGGCGGCGGTGCGCGCCCGTTTCACGCCCGAGATCCGAGCCTTTCTCGCGGCCCAGCGTGGGCACCATTTGGCAGGCGGCGGGAAGCACTTATTCTGGTGGCAGGATGGCCGCCTCCCCAAACCCGAGGAGCTGGATGGGTTCCTGGCGGAGGGGGACGGGATTCGGAGGTTGTTTCTCACATGACCCCGCTGTTCGCCGATCTCCCCGACGTGGTGCTCGGCCCCCTCGCCGGCCGCCCCGACGCCGACTGGTATCACGCGCCGCCGGGGAAGTGGTGTCCCGCGCAGATCGTCGAGCACCTGGCCATCGGCCTGGATTCGAGCAGCCGCAGGTTCGAGGAGCGCCGGGCGCGCGAGCCGATGGTGCGGCGGCCACGCAGCCCGCTCGCGCGGATCGCTTACTTTTTCATCATGCGACTCGGCTGGGTCCCAGGGGTATTCAACGCCCCCGAGGGGACACGGCCCTCGGACCGACCCGACCGCGCCGCGGCCGAGCGGCGGTTCCGCGAGGGTGTGGCCCGATTCCAGGAGCTCGAGCGGATCCTCCTCCCCGCGCGGCGCAACGACCTGTTCGTGAAGCACCCGGTCCTGGGCGACCTTAACTTCGAGGAGTGGCTCCACTTCCACGTCTGGCACTGCGGCCACCACGCCAAGCAGATCCGCGAGCGACTGCCGGCATGAGCCCGAAAAAGAGTAAGAAGCGGCTGACCGTGCGTGTGCCGAACCCTGAGGCGCCGATGAAGGAGCGCCTCCGGACGCCGTCGCACAAGGTGCTGCGCAGCGCGAAACAATATCGGCGGAAGCCGAAGCACCGGGGGGATGTGGAAGACTAGAACCGGAATCCCGCCGCCGCGTTCAGGTGGCTCGCGACGAAGTCGCCACTCTGGTATCGCGTCTGCAGCCGCCGGTACTCGAACCCGAACACCATCGGGCCCGGCGGGCGCCACTGCAGGTGCACCTCGCACACGAAGTTCTGGAACATCCCATTCGCGGGCACGTCGGCGTCGTCGGGATCGTCGATGCCGCAGCCCCAGCCTGCGAGCCAGGCCTGCCGCAGCTTCAGGTTCATCTGGCCCCAGCCGCCCTTGGTCCGGACCGGTGCCCCGCCACCGCTGAAGTTCTGCCCGATGCCGCCGCCTCCAAGCCCGGCGAGCGCCTTGCCGAGGAATCCCTCCCCCAAGAGCTCGATCGCGCCGACCTTGATTCGGGCATCCACCGTGATCGCCTGCGACGTAAGCAGGCTGTCGCGGGAAAGGGTGTCGAGCCCCCGCAGCCAGCCCTGATGCCCGCTCACCGCGATCTCGCTCGGGTCGTCGGTAGAGCCCCAACCGAGGCGAATCCGCCCTTGGAGATAGGGCCGACCCGTCCGCTCGGCGGAGTCAGGCTGGGTGAAGAAGGTGGCCTGCGGCGTAGCGGCCGTGGGGGCGAGCACCGCGCCCTGGACGGTGAGCCGAAGGGTGTAGCCCGTCTCGAGGGTCACGCGGGACTGGGGGATCCACAGCCAGAGATTGCCGGCGCCCGCGAAATCGGGGAAGCCGACGGAGGCGAGGGAGCGCGGCTCGCGCGAGGCGACGAGAGGTGTCTCCTGGCCGATCAGCAGCTGCGCGTGGCGCCAGCTGACGGTCCCGACGGCGCGGCGCAGCCGGGCCACCGGGAAGGTGCGCCCGCCCGCGGGCGGCTGGCCACCGAAGAAGTCGACGTCCACTTCGCCGGTGAAGGAGCCGCCCAGGACGTCGGGGTCCGTGAGAAGGACGCCGAGTCGCGTCTGGCGGATCGCGGCGCCGCCGCCGCCCACGGACAGCGTGTCCACGAGGACGGTCTGGGGGACGTCGCTATTGTTCACCCGCGCGGTGTTGTAGAACGCGTTCAGGAGCACGAGGCCGGTGAACTCGACCGTGCGCCGCGGAGTCTCTTGGGCCCACGCCGCGACGGGTATGGCGCAGGCGACGCAGAGCAGCGACAGGAGCCGCCTCACGAAGATCTCCTAGCGATTTTGATGGGTTTACAGTAAGCTGAGCAGCCACGCGCGCAACAGGGGACTGGAGGCACGATGCGTTGGGTCGCACTGCTCGCCGCGGTGAGCGGGATCACCGCCGGGGAGGCGTTTGCGCAGGGGGCCCGCGTCGCCGGACGGGTCACGATTTTGGAGCGCGACAATAAGCCGTCCCCCGATCTGGGCGACGCCGTCATCTACCTGGAGGGGCAGGGCCCCGCGGCCCGGGCCGGCTCGTTCGAGATCGCGATCAACGACAAGGTCTATGTGCCGCACGTGCTCGTGGTGCCCGTCGGCTCAACGGCGCGGTTCCCCAACCACGATCCCTTCAACCACAACGTCTTCTCGCCGAGCGAGCCGAACCAGTTCGACTTGGGCCTCTACGGCCGCAACGAGGCGAGGAGCAAGACGTTCACCCAGCCGGGCCTGGTGCGGGTGTACTGCAACGTGCACCCGCGGATGGTGGCGTACGTGGTCGTGGCGGCGAACCGCTGGTTCACGCAACCGGGCGCGGACGGCAGCTTCACGATCGACAGCGTACCGCCGGGCCGCTACCGCGTGCACGTCTGGCACGAGCGGGTGGCGTCGGATATCGTGAAGGATCTCACCGTCACCGTGGCGGGGGCGGGCGACGTCCAAGTGGCCTTGAACGCCCGTGGCTACCGCTGGCAGCCCCACAAGAACAAGTACGGCCGGGAGTACCCGACGAGTGCCGGACGCGAGCGCTACTAAGGGCCCGCGGTTCGGTCTCGCCGGCAAGATCTTCCTGGCCTCGACGGTGCTGGTCGTGGCGGTGCTTGGCGTCACCTTCGGCGTGACATCGATTCAGGCGAACCGGACTGCCGACGGGTCGATCCAGCGGGCGCTGAAGAACACGCAGCGGGCGGTCGACGACTTTCTGGGCGCCCAGACCCGGGCGTTGGCTGCGGTGAGCGCCGTGAGCGCCGGTGTGCCGGATTTTCGGAATCGAGTCCTGCGCGCGCAGACCCTGGGGGACCGGTTGGATCAGGCCCAGGAGTACCGCGACTTGATCGGCGCTGCCTGGGTGCTGGTGACGAACGAGGAAGGCATCCTGCTTGCTCGCACCGACTATCCGCTCGAGCAGGAAATCGATCTGTCGCGCGGCGCGCTGATCGCGAACGCCCTCTCGGGGGAGCAGAGCCGCGGCGCTTTCATCGACGACCGCACCCCTGACTCGATCAAGCTGTTCATCGCCGTGGCCACGCCGCTCCGGGATAACCCGAACGCTGCGCCCCAGGGCGTGCTGGTGGCCGCGTACGCGCTGAACGACTCGCTCGCGGCCGCCATCGAGCAGCCCACGCAGTCCAACGTGGTGTTCTTTGCCCTCGACACCTTGAACCGCCCGGTGGTGGTAGGGAGCACCCTGCCCAAAGCGGAGATCGGGCCGGCGCTGCACGGCGCGCTGCACGTGGACTCGCTACAGGCCGATTCGGCCACCGCGATGGCCATGGGGATGGGGGCCGAGCACCTGATCGGCCTCGCCGAGCCGATCCGGTCGGCCGGCGGCGATGTGTTCGGCGGGTTCATCGCCTTCCGCGCCCGCGAGGCGGAGCTGGCGGCATTTCGCGCCCTCCAGCGCACCATGCTCCTCGCCGTCGTGCTCGGCGTGATCCTCGCGCTCGTCTCGGCGTTCTTCCTGGCGCGCCAGATCGCCAGGCCGGTGCGCCAACTCGCCCTCGCGACGCGCAAGGTCCAGGACGGGGACTACTCGGTGAACGTCGAGGTCCGGTCGTCGGACGAGATCGGGGTGCTCTCTCGGGCGTTCAAGGGCCTGGTAGAGGATCTGAAGGAGAAGGCGGACCTGGTGGAGTACATGATGGCGGCCTCCGGCGCCGCGGCCACCCAGCCGATCCAGTCCGCCCGCACCGCCATCCGGGAAGTGGCCGCCCGGCCGTCCATTATGTCCGGTGGCGACATGCTCCAGCCGGGCTCGGTGTTCGCGAACCGCTACGACGTGAAGGAGGTTCTGGGCGCGGGCGGGATGGGCGTGGTGTATCGCGCCATCGACCGCGAGCTGCAGGAGCCGGTCGCCATCAAGACTTTGCGCCCCGAGGCGATGCTGGGCGACACGGTGGCGCTCGAGCGCTTCAAGCAGGAGATCCGGCTCGCCCGCAGGATCGCCCATCGGAACGTGGTGCGGACCTACGACCTGGGCGAAGTGGGCGGGATGTACTATCTGACCATGGAGTACGTGGAAGGGACCTCGCTCAAGCAGCTGATCACGTCGCGCGGCAAGCTCCCGGTGCCCGTCACGCTGACCATCGGGAAGCAACTGTGCCGCGCACTCGAGGTGGCGCACGAGCAGGGCGTGATCCACCGCGACATCAAGCCGCAGAACATGGTCGTGGACCCGAGCGGCTTCCTCAAGGTGATGGACTTCGGCATCGCGCGGCTCGCCAACCCACCGAAGGGGAAGGGGTTGACGGAGGCCGGGATGTCGATCGGGACGCCCGACTACATGTCGCCCGAGCAGCTCTCGGGGATGGAGCTCGACCCGCGGGCCGACCTCTACGCTGCGGGGGTTGTGCTGTTCGAGTGCGTCACGGGCCGGGTACCATTCGAGGCCGAGACCACGTGGGCGCTGATCGCGAAGCACATCGAGGAGGAGCCGCCCGACCCCCGCATGCTGAGCCCCGAAGTCGGCGAGCCCCTCGCGCGGGTGATTCTGAAAGCGATGGCGAAGAAGCCGG
>JACOVF010000148.1 GCA_016177465.1 Gemmatimonadota bacterium | reverse complement strand
TCCCCCGTCCCCCCGTTCCCCTCGCCCCGGAATACGCGCCCCGGTCGCAAGACACCGCATGGAGTGATGGAAGTCGACTGGGCGTTCTTCGGAGAGCTGTGTCGGGCGCTGGCGCTGAAGATCTTCCGCGAGTACGACCCGCAGGTGGTGATCGGCATCGCTAAGGCGGGCGTGATTCCGGGCGCGGTGGTGGCGAGCATCCTGCAGCGTGACTTCGCCTCGATGGCCATCACCCGCACCGAGACGGGAAGCCGGCCGGTGGTGATCGCCGGGCCGCCGCGCCTGGTCGCCGGGAAACGGGTGCTGATCGTGGATGAGACGTGCGAGTCAGGCGACACGATGAAGCTCGCCCTGAATGCCGTGCGCGAGCTCAAGCCCGCGGCGGTAAAGACCGCCGTCTCGTTCCGCACCGGCGAGTTCAAGCCGGACTTCTACGCCCTCGAGACCGAGAGCTTCATCATCCTGCCCTGGGACCGGGAGGTCATTGTAGAAGGCGAGATCGTGATGCGCCCCGACTACGCTGAAAAGCTGAGGGAACTCGGGGCTTGAGGGACCGGCTCACCGAGGCGCTGAAAGCCAGCCGCGCCGACTACACCGAAATCCGTATCGAACGAACCTGGCGCTCCGAGGTCGCCTTCCGCGGGCGGCGGCTCGAGACCGCCACAGCCAACGAGGACCAGGGCGGCTTCGTCCGCGTGCTGAACCGGGGCTGTGGCTGGGGGATCGCGAGTTTCACATCCCTCGACCAGCTCTCCGGGATGGTGCGGCGGGCGCACGAGCTGTCGCGCGCCGTCCGGCTCGACGAGCCGATCCGCCTCGCCCAGGTCCCGCCCCACGAGGCCGAGGCGATCTTCGACCTGGACGGCGACGTCCGGGGCGTCTCCCTGGCCGAGAAGAAGCGCCTGCTCGAGTCCTACAATACCGCGATGCTGGACGTGGACGCCCGCATCGCGGACACGCAGACGGGCTACCGGGACGAGGTCACCGAGTACTGGTACGTGAACTCCGAAGGGGCGGCGCTGCACGAGCTGCGGCCGGAGCTCGTCCTCTCGGGGACGGCGGTCGCGCGGCGTGATGGAACGATCGAGAAGGGGCTCGAGTCCATCGGGTTGCGCCGCGGCTGGAACAGCTCGGACGGGCACCACGCCGGGTTCAAGAAGGCCGCCGAGCGCGCGGTGGCCCTACTCGACGCACCGCGGGTGACGGGCGGGGGCTATCCCGTGATCCTCGATCCCGAGCTGGCAGGGGTGTTCATCCACGAGGCATTCGGCCATCTCTCGGAGGCGGACTTCGTCTACGAGAACCCGCAGGCGCGGGAGATGATGACGCTCGGGCGGCGCTTCGGGCGGCCTGCGCTGAACGTGGGCGACAATGGCGCGGCGCCGGGCCTGCGCGCCACCCTGCCGTTCGACGACGAGGGCACCCCCACCCAGGACACCCCGCTCATCCGGGAGGGCATCTTGGTCGGCCGGCTGCACTCGCGCGAGACGGCAGCCCGGATGGGCGAGCGCCCTACCGGTAACGCGCGGGCCATCTCGTTCCGCCACGCCCCGATCGTGCGGATGACCAACACCTACATCGGCAACGGGTCAGGCACCTTCGCCGACCTGATCCACGACATCAAGCTCGGTGTCTACGCCTGCGGCGCGTTCGGCGGCCAGACGCTGCTCGAGAACTTCTCGTTCACCGCGGCCTACGGCCACATGATCCGCGACGGGCAGGTGGCGGAGCTCGTCAAGGACGTGGTGCTCGCGGGCAACCTATTCCAGACCCTCGACCGCATCGAGCGGATCGCCGGCGATTTCCAGTGGAGTCAGATGGGCGGCGGCTGCGGCAAGGGTGGGCAGTTCCCCCTGGCCGTCACCGAGGGCGCGCCGCACGTGCGGATCGAGGAAGCGCTGATTGGCGGCGAGGTCGCCGGGTGATCGACGCCCTCCTCGACGCTGTCCGGCGCCGTGCCCAGGCGGCGGACGCCCTGTGGCACCGCCACGAGCGCACTGGGATCGCGTTCGAGTCGGGGCGGCTCAAGACGGCGGGCGTCAGCGAGGAGACCGGGGTCAACCTCCGGGTCGTGCAGGGGGGACGGGTCGGCGTCGCCGGCACGACGGCGTTCGCCGGCCCCGACGACCTGATCACCCGCGCCCTCGCCGCCGCGGAGCTGGGCGAGGCAGTGGACCTCGCCTTTCCATCCCACACCCCGCTCCCCCACGTCCCTACGGCTTTCGAACGCGTGGCGACCATTACCCTCGACGAGCTGACCCGGAGGGGCCGTGCCCTGGTCGAGCGGCTGGAGCGCGACGGCTGCCAGGTGAGCGTCGGCCTCGAGCGATCGGTCGCCGAGGTCGCCCTTGGGAATACGGCCGGGGCGCGGGGTGCGTACCGCTCGACTGCCATCACCGTCGGCGCCGACGTCACCCGCGTGGCCGGGGACGACGTGCTGATGGTGTACGACTACTACGACGCCGCCGATCTTGCGAGCGAGACCGACCTCGACGCCATCGCGCGGTCGATCAACACGCGCCTCGACCTCGCGCTGCAAGTGGTGGAGCCGCCCGAGGGATCCTTGCCGGTGATCTTCACCCCGTCCGGCCTGTCGGCGATCCTCCTGCCGCTCGAACAGGCGCTGTCGGGGAAGGCGGTGCTGCAGGGGATCTCTCCTCTAGCAGGCAAGATCGGCGAGCGCGTGTTCGACCCCGCGCTCTCCCTCATCGACGACCCGCTCGTCCCCGGCCGTACCGAGTCCCGGCCGATCGATGACGAGGGGGTGCCCTCGCAACGCCTGCCCCTGGTGGAGGGAGGTGTGGTGCGGCACTTCATCTACGACCTCGAGACCGCTGCGCGGGCGCAGACTCGCAGCACGGGGCACGGGCATCGGGGGACGTTCGGGAAGCCCCGGGTCGGGTACACGAACCTGATCATCGGGGAGTTCGGGAAACGGGACACCCGAAAGGACTTCCTGACGGTCGCGGAAAACGGGATCGGGGGCGGGTTGATCGCCGGGATCAAAGACGGACTGCTCATCGATGACCTGATCGGCGTGGGCCAAGGGAACGTGATCGGCGGGGCGTTTAGCCACCCCGTCGCGCTCGCCTACCGGGTCCGAGACGGGGCGATTGTGGGTCGCGTGAAGGACGCGGCGGTGGCCGGAAACGTCTACGAGCTCCTAAAACGGATCGGTGGGGTGGGAAATGACGGGCGCTGGCTCGGGTCACGCTGGTCGCCATCGGTGTTGCTGGAAGGCGTCAGCGTAGTGCGGGCGCGATCTTCTCGAAGTGATAGCGCCCGTCAGGCAGCGCCAAGTGCTTCCTTGTAGCTCTTGCCCTGCGCCATTTCCTCGTAGACGCGCTGCAACGTCTGCGGCAGGGCCGACAGGAACCGGCAACGGCCGTCGCTCCGGCTGCGACACTCCACTTCCATCACCGACACCGGCTCCCCCGACAGGCGGCCGAGGAAATCCGCGAGCATCCCGGTGGAGACGAAGCACATCGGGATCTGCGCGGTGCCGGGCTCGGCTTCGGCCCAGTCGGTCGAGTCGAGGGCCAAGGCCCCGCCTCCCAGCGAGGTCATGGTGAGGGTTCCCCAACCATGCATGCGGAAGAAATCCGACAGCACCTGCGACAGGTGGGCGGCGTCGAGGTCTTCGGGCTGCTCCAGCCCCGTGGCCCCCGGGAGCCAGGCGCAGAAGGCGCGGTAGATCCCCTCCCCGGAGGCGTAGCCCGTCTCCTGGAGGATGGTGATTGCCTGTTCGGGGGTGTGGGTGAGCAGGCTCGCGTGCAGCGCCGGCAACGCCCCGCGCCCGATGGCGAGGCCGTCGGTGCGGGCGGTGGCGTCGAGGGCGATCATATGGGACGCCAACTTACCGCTTCGAGTGTGCGCGGCGCAACAGTTCGGCTTCGTCGATGAGCGGCACGCCGAGCGCCCTCGCTTTGTCGAGCTTGGACCCCGCGTCCGCGCCGACCACCAGGGCGGTGGTGTTCCGGGAGACGCTGTCGGAGACGTGCCCGCCGGCGGCCTCGACCAGCTCGGCTGCCCGGGTCCGGGACAGGGAGGGGAGGGTGCCGGTGATGACGTAGGTCTGGCCGGTGAGTGGGCCCTCCCCGCCGGGGCCGGCCGTAGGCTCGTCCATGCGGAGCCCCAGTCTCTTCAGCCGGTCGAGCAGCCGTCGGTTCTTGGGGTCGTTGAAGAATCCGGCAACCGCAGCCGCGATTGCCGGCCCCACTCCACGGATGGCTGCGATCTCCTCCTGTTTGGCGGCTCGCAGCCGCCCCATCTCTCCGAAGTGCCGCGCGAGAAGCCTGGCACCCTGCCAGCCGATGTGCCGGATCCCCAGGGCGAAAAGCAGAGTGGACAGCGGCTGCCGCTTCGATGAATCGACGGCGTCCAGTAGCTGCTGAGCCGACTTCTCCGCGAAGCCTTCGAGAGTGAGCAGCTGGAGGAGATTGAGCTGGTTCCGGTCATACAGATCGGCCACGTCATGGATCAGCTTCGCGTTGAGCAGCGCCCGGACGCGCTCGTATCCGAGGCTGCGGATATCCATGGCGCCGCGCGATGCAAAGTGGACGATGCCCTCTAGGATCCGGGCGGGGCAGGAGACATTGGGGCAGTAGACGGCCACTTCGTCTTCGGGGTGCTCGACCGTCGAGCCGCACACGGGGCACTCCGCGGGGGGCCTGTACGGGGATTTCCGTCGCACCCCCTTCTTCACCACGGGGCCGAGGACCTGCGGGATGACTTCGCCGGCCCGGGTAACCTCGACCAGGTCGCCTTCGCGGATGTCTTTGGCCTTGATCAGTTCGAAGTTGTGCAGCGTCGCGGTGGAGACGGTGACGCCGCCGATCTCCACGGGCTCGAGCACCGCGTAAGGGTTCAGGGCGCCGGTCCGCCCTACGTTGATGTCGATCTGTTGCAGCTTGGTCACCTGAACTTCGGGTGCGAACTTGCGCGCCACCGCCCAGCGCGGCTCACGGTCGCCCACGGTGCCGAGCTCCGCGTGCAGGGCGCGGCGGTTCACCTTGACGACAACGCCGTCGGCGCCGTAGTCGAGGGTCGGCAGCAGCTGCTCGAGCTTCGCGATCGCCGCGTGGGCGTGAGAGAGGTCGCGGACGAGCTGGTAGTGCGGCTCGACGGGGAACCCCCACTCGGCGAGCCGCCGCAGTAGCTCGTGCTGGGTCTCGATCGCCACCTTCTGGCCCGGCGCCTCGATGTGGAAGCAGAAGATCCGCAGGCGACGGCTGCGAGTGATCTTGGGGTCGAGCTGGCGCAGGGCGCCTGCCGCGGCATTGCGGGGGTTGGCGAACACGGGCTCGCCGGCCTGCTCCCGCTCCCGGTTGAGCTTCTCGAAGCGCGACTTGGACAGGTACACCTCCCCGCGCACTTCCATCTTCTTCGGCCACCCCTTGCCCGCCAGGCGCAGCGGCACGTCGAGCACCGTGCGGAGGTTGGCGGTGACGTCCTCGCCCTCGAGGCCGTTGCCCCGAGTCGCACCGGTCACGAACACACCGTCATCGTAAGTGAGGCTCACGGCGGCGCCGTCGATCTTCACTTCGAGGGTGCAGCCCGCCTCCCTCACCTCGGGGGCGAGGCGCGCGTTGCGATCTTCCCACGCGCCGAGCTCGGCTGCGTCGAACGCGTTCGCCAGCGACAACATCGGCACCAGGTGGCGGTGCTTCTTGAAGGCGGTCGCCGGCTCGGCGCCGACGCGCAGGGTGGGAGAATCGGCGGTGCGAAGCTCAGGGTGCCGCGCTTCGAGGTCCCGCAGTTCACGGAACAGCCGGTCGTACTCGGCGTCCGACATCTCCGGACGGTCGAGCCCGTAATACGCGTAGTTCGCCCGCTCGAGGAGCCGCCGCAGCTCGGCGGCCCGCTTCGCCAGGTCCCGCCCCTTCACCGGCCCTTGGCTTCTTCCTGGATGACCGCCATCGCCACGCCCACCAGCCGGTCAAGCTCCTCCGCGCTGGCCCTGGGGAGCAGGCCCTCGGCCCACGCCCCTTCGCGCTGGCCGAACGCTTCCATGAGGCGGCGGAAGAAGGAGAGCAGGGCCACGCGCTCGAGCTCCATCCGCTTGAGGGCGTCACCCGTCTCCTCCTGCCGCCGGGCGAGCCGCTCGTAGCGGTGAGCGTTACGGAGCGCCTGCGCCGTGAGCGACGCGACGACCTGCACGAAGCGCACGTCCTCGTCGGAGAAGGTCGGCCCGTCGCGGAAGGTGCGCAGGAAGATCGCGCCGATGGCCACGCCCCGCCACGTGATCGGCACGACGGTGATCGACTTCACCCGCCGATTGATCAGTTCGCTCTTCACGTGTTTGAGCGAAGGATCGTTCGGGGCGTCGTGGATGAAAACGGTCTCACCCTCTTGCATCGCGCGCTTCAGCTCGGGGTAGCGCTCCAGGTCCACTACATAGTTGCGGATCGTGGGGTCCTCGTAGGACGCCACGAGGCGCACGGTCTTGCCGCCGCGCTCGGCAAGGAAGATCGAGCAGCGGTCGAGGCCGAACGCCTCGCCCAGCTTCCGGGCGATGGACTGCAGGATGTCGATGAAGTGCAGCGAGCTGGAGACTTCTTTGAGGATCTCGATGACGGCGAGGAGGTGCTTGCGTTCCCGTTCCAGCTCCGCGACCCGCGCCGCGAGGCGTTCGCCCTCGGCGTGGGTGAGGGCGGATGAAATAGTCATGGCATAGTTTGCGTCTGCAACGGACGCGGCGTCAAGCGGTTGCTTGGCAAGCCGTTGCCGCTCCGGCCGGACGGCGGTAGCTTCGAGCCCATGCGCATCCTTCTCGTCGTGGTTCTCGCCGCCGTCGGGACCGTTCACGCGCAGTCCCCGCGCCCGGTTGCGCCGGCCGGGCCGATCGGCGAGTGGACGCCGGTCCCGGAGCTGCCTGGTATGGGCCGCGCGGTCGACACGGCCGCGGTCGCCACGCGCCGCCGCGCCCTCGGGCAGCGCATCGGGCGGGGTACCGTCTTGATCCCCGCCGCCCACCAGCGCGACCTGGAGCGCGACTACGTCCAGGACAACGATTTGCGCCAGAACAACACCTTCTTCTACTTCACCCAGTTGGAGACGCAGGACGCGTGGCTGCTGATGACCGTCCGGGGGCCCGACTCGGTCGAGACGGTGCTGTTCCTGCCGCCCCGCAACCCGGCGCAGGAGCGTTGGACCGGCCTGCGGCTCGGGCCGGACAGCGTGGCCGTGCGCCTCTCGGGGATCGCGACGGTGCTGCCCACCGACTCGCTAGAGCGGCGGGCCCAACGGGCGCTCCGCACGACCCCCGGCCCCGTGTACGTGCCGCTCGACGTGACGACCCGCGAAGAGCAACGCGTCCTCGACCTGACCTTTGGCGCGCGCGACGTGCGCAACCTGCGGCCCATTGCTGATTCGTTACGGCTCGTCAAGGACGCCGACGAGATCGCCCGGTTGCGCAAGGCGGTGGACATCAGCGTCGCCGGCCACATCGCCGCGATGCAGGCAGCCCGCCCCGGAATGTTCGAGTACGAGCTCGAAGCGGCGCTTGAGGCGGGGTTCCGGCGCCATGGCGCCGACCGGGTTGGCTACCCGTCGATCGTGGGCAGCGGGCCGAACTCGACCACGCTCCATTACGACGTGAGCCGACGGCAAACCCAAGACGGCGATCTCGTTGTGATCGATGCCGCGGCGGAATGGGGCCAGTACACGGCGGACGTCACTCGCACCTTCCCGGTGAACGGCCGCTTCACTCCGCGCCAGAAGGCGATCTACGACCTGGTGCTCGCCACGCAGCAGGCCGCCTTCGACTCGATCAAGGTCGGGGTCACGTCGCTGCGCGACTTGAACCGCATCTCCCGCGAATACATGCGGGCCCACTCCGGGACGCTGTGCGGGCCACAGACCTGCGACGTGTTCTACATCCACGGCCTGGGCCACGGGATCGGGATGGACGTGCACGACGTGGGAGACTACAGCCTGCCGCTTCGGCCCGGGATGGTGTTCACGCTTGAGCCTGGGATTTACCTGACGGACGAAAACCTTGGCGTGCGGATCGAGGACGACGTGCTGATCACGGCGACGGGGGCCGAGTGGCTCTCGGCCGGAGCGCCCCGCACCACCGCGGACATCGAGCGGGTGATGCGGGGGGGGCGGCGACCTTAAGTGGTCTCGTCCCGCTTGTTCCGGATCTCGTTCAGCAACTCCACGGCCTCCCGCTTGTATTCGGGATCGAGGACGTCGCCGTCGGGAAGCGGCTCGATTGAGCTGAGCATCTCCCGGGCCGCCGTGTAGCGCTCGAGGTCGACATACACCCTCGCGAGTTCCAGCCGATGATACACATCCTGCGGCTCCAACGCGACAGCGCGCTCAAGGTGCCGTACGGCGGCGTCCCAGTTGGCCCGGCTCAGGAATCCCCCGCCGAACAGCGCTTTCGCGAAGAACCGCTGGATGCCCGACAGGCGCCGCACGTTCGCGTGCCAGGCACCGAGGACGTGATGGGCCCCGGCGTGCGACGAATCGAGCGCGATGGCGCGGCTGGATTCGTCGAAAATGATCTTGCCGAAGCGCACCCGCTCTTTGCCGCCCTTTGTCAGCGACAGGCGCCCCAGGGCCATCGCGACCGCGTAATGCCCGTCCGCCCCGTTCGGGTCGACGCGCACCGCCGCCTCGGCGTAGCCGCGCCCGACGGTATACAGGCTATCCCGGCGGCGGACCAACGAGTCGGCGTTACCCTGGACCTGCTTCGCCACGTCGGCGATGGCGCGCGCCGCCTTCCACATGGCGACGTAGTTCGTCGAATCCAGGGCGACGACGGCCTGGTAGTGGCGCAGCGCCTCGTCCGGACGCAGGGCGCGCTCGGCGCTGTCGCCCATGGCGATGTGGTCTGCCGCAGACACTTGCGCGGCGACGGGGCGCACCGCGAGTGACAGGAGCAGCAACGGCGTGACGACGCGCATCGAGAACTCCGGGTCGGACGTGGCGGGTAAATGTTCGTCGTGCCCCTGATCGAGCGCAAGCGCGACGGCGGTGCCCTGTCGCCCGAGGAGTGGTCGGCCTGCATCGCCGAATACACGGCAGGACGGCTGCCCGACTACCAGATGGCGGCCCTCCTCATGGCCGTGGTGCTCCGCGGGCTCGAGCGCCAAGAACTGGCCGCCCTCACCGATGCGATGCTCGCCTCGGGCCAGCGGCTCTCGTTCGAAAGCTGGACCGCCGCTCGGATCGACAAACACTCCACCGGCGGCGTCGGGGACAAGGTCTCGCTCGTGCTCGCCCCGCTGGTCGCAGCTTGCGGCGTCGCGGTCCCGATGATGTCCGGCCGCGGCCTGGGCCACACGGGGGGGACCCTCGACAAGCTCGAGGCGATCCCCGGGTTCCGCACCGGCCTGTCCCTCGCCGAAGCGAAGGCGCAGGTGATGAAACTCGGGTGCGCCCTGATCGGCCAGACGCCCGAGATCGCCCCCGCCGACCGGCGCCTCTACGCGTTGCGCGACGTCACCGGCACCGTGGAGGCGATTCCCCTGATTGCCGCCAGCATCATGTCGAAAAAGCTCGCCGAAGGGCTCACCGGGCTGGTGCTGGACGTGAAGGTCGGCAGTGGCGCGTTTCTCCCCCCGGTGGCGCAGGGGCTCGAGCTGGCGCAAACGATGATCGCCTTGGGCGGGGACCGCGGCTGCCCCACCGTCGCCCTCCTCACTGCGATGGACCGTCCCCTCGGCCGCGCCTGCGGCAACGCCCTCGAGACGGAAGAGGCGATCCTCGCCCTGCGGGGCGAGGGGCCCCCGGACCTGATGGAGGTCACCTACGCCCTGGGCGTCGAGATGTTGCTCGCCGCGGGAATCGAGACGAGCACTAAGAAGGCGCGCAAGAAACTCGAGGCCGCCCTCTCTTCGGGGCTCGCCGCCGAGAAGTTCGAGCAGGTGATTGAGGCGCAGGGCGGGAACCCGAAGGTCGTCGAGGATCCCTCGGTGCTGCCGCAGGCGGAGGCGGTGGAAGTCTTCCTCGCGCCTGAGACCGGCGTCGTGACGCGGGTCGATCCCCGCACCATCGGACGCGCCGTCGTCGCGCTTGGCGGGGGCCGCCAACAGGTGGACGACGTGATCGATCCGACCGTGGGCTTCGTGATCACGGTGAAGCCGGGCGACAGGGTGCTGGAGGGCGAGCCGATCGCCTCGGTGTTCGCGAAGGATGCCGGCGGCGTGAAGCTCGGCTTCGAGGCGCTCGGTCAGGCGATCGTGATCGGGGACCGGCTGAGGGAGAAGCCGCTGCCGCTCATCTCCCACCGCGTCACGACGGACGGCATCGAGGACCTCACAAGATCTCCGGCGGGCGCGGTCTAGCGGTCCCGGGCCCCCAGTCCCGTACGGCCTCCTCGTCGGACGCCTCGCGCGCGTCCCGCTCCGCCTCTTCCAGCTCGGTTTGGTCGATATCGTCGCCGATCTTCTTGCGGGCGGTCGGCTCGTGCGCGTCGCCCCGGCTGCCGAGGAAGAACCAGGCGAGTACGAGCAGCAGGAAGCCGAATGCGATCAGGTAGGGAATCACCAGTCAGAAACGCGACCCGCAGGTCGTCAAATGTCGAGGTTGCGCACGAATCTAGCGTTCTCCTCGATGAACTTCCGCCGCGGCTCCACCTCGTCTCCCATCAGCGTCTCGAACAAGTACGACGCCTGCGCCGCGTCCTCCATCTCGACCTTGAGGATGGTGCGGGTCTTAGGGTCCATGGTGGTCTTCCACAGCTGGTCGGGGTTCATCTCGCCCAGCCCTTTGTAGCGCTGGGTCAGGACGTTGCCGTGCCCCCCCCCCTCGGCGCCGTTGGAGATGCGCTTCACGTAGGCATCCCGCTCCTTCTCGTCGTAGGCGTAGTACTCCTCTTTTCCCTTGGCCACGCGGTACAGCGGCGGCTGCGCGATGTAGACGTACCCCGCTTCAATCAGCTCCTTCATTTCCTTGTAGAAGAAAGTGAGGAGCAGGGTGCGGATGTGCGCGCCGTCCACGTCCGCGTCGGTCATGATGATGATCTTGTGGTAGCGCGTATCCTCGATCTTGAAATCCTCGGCCACCCCGGTCCCGATCACCGTGATGATGGTCCGGATCTCCTCGTTGGAGAGGATCTTGTCGATGCGGGCCTTCTGCACGTTGAGGATCTTGCCGCGCAGTGGGAGGATCGCCTGGAAGCTGCGGTCGCGCCCCTGCTTCGCCGAGCCGCCCGCCGAGTCGCCCTCCACTAGGTACACCTCGCACAGCGTCGGGTCGGTGAGCGAGCAGTCGGCGAGCTTGCCGGGCAGCAGGCTGCCCTCGAGCGCGTTCTTGCGGCGCACCAGCTCGCGCGCCTTGCGGGCCGCCTCGCGCGCCCGCGCCGCGCTGATCGCCTTCGATATGATCGCCCGCGCCACGCTCGGGTACTTGTCGAGAAACTCGCCCAGCGCGTCGTTCACGACGCTCTTCACGATCCCCTCGACCTCGGAGTTGCCGAGTTTCGTCTTGGTCTGCCCCTCGAACTGTGGGTCCTTGACCTTGACGTGCAGCACGCATGTGAGCCCCTCGCGGACGTCGTCGCCCGTGAGGGTGAACTCCTCCTTCTTGAGGAGCCCGTCCTTCTTGGCCCACTCGTTGATGGTGCGGGTGAGCGCGGACTTGAAGCCGGTGAGGTGGGTGCCGCCCTCGTGGGTGTTGATGTTGTTGACGAACGAGAAGGTGTTCTCGTTGTACCCATCATCGTACTGGATCGCGCCCTCGACCTCGACGCCGTCGCGGGTCGCCTCGAACACGATCGGCTTCGGATGCAGCGGCTTGCGGGTACCGAGCAGCCACTTCACGAACTCGGCGAGGCCGCCCTTGTAGTAATACTCCTCCTGCTTGGCCTGGCCCTTGCGCTCGTCCGTTAGCGTGATGGTCAGGGCCTTGTTCAGGAAGGCGAGCTCACGCAACCGGTTGGCGAGGGTGCCGAAGTCGAAGCGGGTGTCGGTGAAGATCGTGGTGTCTGGCTTGAACCACACCGTGGTGCCGGTGCCCTTGGTCTTGCTGGCGACCTCGAGCTTCGTCTTGGTCTCCCCGCGCTCGAACGCCATATGGTGGCGCTTGCCGTCGCGGTCGACCCACACTTCCATCTTCTCCGACAGCGCGTTCACGACCGACACTCCCACGCCGTGCAGGCCGCCCGACACCTTGTACGTGCTCTTGTCGAACTTGCCGCCGGCATGCAGCACGGTGAGCGCGACCTCGACACCCGGTTTCTTTTCCGTCTTGTGGATGTCAACCGGGATGCCGCGGCCGTTGTCGGCGACGGTGATGGCGTTGTCGGCATGGATGGTGACGTCGATCCTGGTGCAGTAACCCGCCAGCGCCTCGTCCACCGAGTTGTCCACCACTTCGTAGACCAGGTGGTGCAGGCCGCGCGCCGACACCGAGCCGATGTACATCGCCGGCCGCCGCCGCACCGCCTCGAGGCCCTTCAGGACCTGGATCGAGTCGGCCTGGTAGCCGCCGTTGCCCGCCGTTTTCGCCTTAGCCATAGGTCTCTAGGATGAGAGAAGCCAGCGTATTGTCTTGATCCGCCCCGCCTCGCGGCCCGCGTTGATGCGGGCCATGATGTCCGGGCTCATCAGCTGCAGCTCGGTCATCCAGGCGCTCGTCGCCACCCGGACAAACAGCGTGCCGTCGGCGGTCACGCTCTCGGGCGCCGTGACCGCGGCGATCTGCGGCCCGACCAGCCGGGGCCAGGCGGGGATCACTTGCGCCTGGGCCAGCCGCTTGGCGAGCCCCGACTTCGCGAGGTACTGGTGCAGCGCCTCGCCCACCACCATAGGCGGGGGGGCGCGCCGCGGGTGATCGCTCATCCGGCCCCTTCGCAAAACGCGCCACGGGGCATCCCGTAGCGCGGGAAACCTGTTAAAATTACTCAGAAGTGCTTGTCAGGGCAAGACTTACTTACGCCTGCCGGGGTCAGGGGACTATTGTTACACCGGTGTCCAGCGCGCTCCTAAACCCGCTGATGTCGCGGGCCTCGAGCCGCACCCGAACTAGAGTCCCGGGCACAAGCCCCACGGGGATGTTGAACCGGAAGCGCGACAAGAACACCCGCTCGAAGTAGCCGTCCTCGCCTGAGCGGGAGGAGTCCACGGTCAGCCACACGGAGTCGAGGCCATCGACGTCCTCGGCGCGGATCGTCCCCGTCAGACTGTCGGGGGACTGCACGGCCGTGCGGTCGAAGATGATCGACAGCATCGGTGGCCCGGGGCGTGGGCGCTCCTCGATGCAGGCCGCCAAGACACCGGCGCCCAGGGCCAGCCCGACCGCAAGGGACCTCGCGGGCGCGGTCAGCGTCCCTCGAACCGTGCCGGCCGTTTCTCGAGAAATGCGGTCAGCCCCTCTTTCATGTCTTGGCTCGAGGCGAGGAGCCCGAACAGGTTCGCCTCAAACAGCGACCCCTCGTCGAGGGTCATCTCCAACCCTTGGTCCACGGCCTCGATCGCGAGCCGCACGGCCAGGGGCCCCTGAGTCAGGGTACCCCGGAGCAGCTTCTCGGATTCGGCCAGGAGCTGGTCAGCCGGGACGATCTTGTTGACGAGGCCGATCCGGTAGGCTTCCTGAGCGTCGATCATCTCGCCGGTGAGGATCAGTTGCAGGGCGCGGCCCTTGCCGACCAAGCGGGGGAGCCGCTGGGTGCCGGCGTAGCCGGGGATGATGCCGAGTTTCACCTCGGGCTGGCCGAACTTGGCGTTCTCGCTCGCGATGCGGATGTGACAGGCCATTGCCAGCTCGCAGCCGCCGCCCAGCGCGAAGCCGTTGACCGCCGCGATCACCGGCTTGCCGCACGTCTCGAGCCGGCGCAGGATCGCTTGGCCGCGCAAGCTCCGCGCCTTGCCGTCGAAGGGGCCCTGCTTCGCGAGGTCGCCGATGTCGGCGCCCGCGATGAACGCCTTGGCGCCCGCCCCCGTGATGAGGGCGCCCTTGATCTCCGGGGTGGTCGCGATGCGCTCCACCGCGTCCCGGAGGTCCTCCATCACCTGGTCGTTTAGCGCGTTGAGCTTGTCGGGGCGGTTGATGGTGACGAACGCGATGCCGTCGCGGAGGTCGAACAGGAGAGTTTCGTAGCTCATGGGGAGAATCTTACTCCGAGAGTGCGGAATGCGGAATGC
>JACOVF010000144.1 GCA_016177465.1 Gemmatimonadota bacterium | reverse complement strand
GTATCTCCTCGGGATGGGGTATGAAGCCGACCACCTTCTTTGCCCCGTCCACGACTACGATCGTCGCTCTCACATGATGATCGCTCGCGTCCTGCTGCTTCGCGATCCTGTACCCCTTCATCTCCGTCTCCGGCGTGACGACGACCGTGTCGTTGCGCGCGTGGTTCTGCGCCGAGCACGTTTGCGGGTCGTGACCCGCGGCGACACAGCGGGTCACGATGTCGCGGTCGGAGATGGTGCCGAGATAGCGGCGGTCCTTGGGATTGTCGACCACCGGCACGACGGAAATGTTCCGGGCGCGCATGAGGTGAGCGACTTCGGACGACGTCGCGCCGGCGGCAGCCACGACCGGCTCGGGGATCATGATATCGGATGCGCGCATGGTCCTAACCTAGTGCCTGCTTCGTGGCCTCGTAACCCACGTCGATGTACCGCGCCCCGTCCTCGATCCTGAACGTCGCCTCTCGCTCCTTCACCGGCCTCACCAGCACCAGTTTCGGTCCGTCCGCCGGCCACTCGGCCACCTCCCGCTCCGCCTGCGCCGCCATCATGATACGCTCGACCTCGCCGTACAGGCGGATAAGGGGCGGAATCAGGGGGGATGGGGCGGTATCGGGTGGTGGCTGCTCGTCGAAGCCGGGCCCGACGTGCACCGCGACGTACAGATCGGCGGGGATCGTGCGCGCCACGCCAAGCGGCAGCACCGCGCGCAGCCCGCCCTCGCCGTAGCGCCGGGTGGCGATGGTGATGGGCGGGAGGTACAGCGGCAACGCACATGAGGCGTAGAGCGCGTCGTGCAGGGGGACTTCGGTGCGGCCGCCGGCGCCGAACAGCGCCAGCTCGCCGGTGTCGAGATCGGTGGCGGTGACGGTGAGCGGGATCTTGAGGTCCGAGAACCAGCGCGCGGGGATGAGGCGGTCGATAGTGTGCTTCAGGGCGTCGCCGTTGAGGAGGCTCGTGGCGAACATCCCCAGCACCAGCGACAGAGGATCGACGGAGGCGACGTCCTGGCGTCGGACCGTCTGGGCGGCGCTCGCGACGGCGCGCCAGGTGAGTCCCGCCGCCAGCGCGGCGCCGACCACCGCGCCCATCGAGGTGGCGACGATGTGGGAGGGAGTCAGCCCCGTCTCTTCGAGCGCTCTCCAGGCTCCCACATGGGCCAATGATTTGGCCCCCCCACCCGACAACACCGCCACGACCCTCATTGACACAATGCGGAATGCGAAATGCGGAATGCGGAATTGAAATGCAGGGTTCGAGAGCTCGCCTTTCTATTCCGCATTCCGCATTCCGAATTCCCCATTCTATTCACCTCGCCCCTGATCGTACCTCCGATCCATCACCCGGCTCGCCCGCCGCTGCGCCGCGCGCTCGTAGCGCCGCTTCTCATCGGCGGTCTCGGGGACGACCGGCGGGACCTCGATGGGCGCGCCCTTCTCGTCCAGCGCCACGTAGGTGACGTAGCAGGAGTTGGTGTGGCGCCGCTCGCCCGTGAGCACGTTCTCGGCGATGATCTTGACGCCCACCTCCATCGAGGTGCGGCCCGCGAAGTTGACCCGCGAGAACGCGGTCACGAGCTCGCCCACGTGGATCGGCTCCTTGAAGTCCACCTTGTCCACCGACACGGTGACGCAGGGACGGCGCGAGTGGCGGATCGCCGAGACGGCGGCTGCCCGGTCCACCATCGAGAGGATCACGCCGCCGAACACGTTCCCCATGATGTTGGCGTGCTGCGGCATCATGAGCTCCGAGATCACCGCTTCCGAATCGCGTGGACGGCGTCCCTGCATCAATAGTCCACCGGTCGGAGGTAGAATTCGCCGATCGCCGTCTGGCTCATCACGGCTACGGTCGGCAGCCTGCGCTTCCAGTGCGTGGATTCGAGGCGCTTGCGCACCAGCTCCACTTCCTGCGGCGTGAAGCCCCGCGCCACGATCTCCTCCGGCTTGGCGCCCGAGATGAGGTAATAGAGGACATGGTCGGCCTTGGCGTAAGAGATGCCGAAGTCGCCCTCGTCGGTCTGGCCCTGCACCAGGTCCGCGGTCGCGGGCTTGCTCACGATCTCCTCGGGGACGCCGACATGGCGCGCCAACGCCCAGACCTGGCTCTTGAACAGGTCGCCCAGGGGATTGACCGGGGGCGAGTCGTCGGCGTGCCAGGTGAAGTAGCCGAGCAGGCGCTCCGACTTGTTGCCGGTGCCGAGCGGAAGGGCGCGATACTTGGCGGAGAGGTCGAACAGCACGATCATCCGCTCCCGCGCCATCACGTTCCCCTTCCGGCCGGGATCGATCTCGCCCTGCTTCTCCTGCTTCTCGACTTGGGCGAGATAGCCGTCCACCGCCGCGGAAATGTCCACCGTGATCGAGGGGATGCCGAGCTTGTCGATCACCAGCTTGGCGTGCTCCAGGCTCTCGGGGCTCGACGTGCGGTAGGGCATCCGCACGCCGATCACGTTGCCCTTGCCGAGCGCCTCGGCGGCGAGGAACGCGGTGAGCGAGGAGTCGACGCCGCCCGAGAGACCCACGATCCCCTTCTGGAAGCCGCGGCGTCGCACCACCTCGTCCCGCAGGAAGCTCATCAGCCATTGGCGCGCCAGTTCGGGATCGAGGTGCAGTGGATCCTCGTGCTCCCGCCCCTTTCCCGTCACCGCAAGTGCGGAATGCGGAGTGCGGAATGCGGAATGGGCCTTGGAAGTTCCATCGCGGGCGGGATCAAACTTCGCTTTCGCGCGTTTCCCCTTTCCCCTTTCCCCTTTCCCCAGGTTCTTGAGGAGGTGCGGCAGCTGCGTCTGGAGATCGGCCAGGAGAGGTGAGTCCGCCCGCGCCCGCGTGAGCGCGTCGAGGTCGAGGTCGGCCTTGATGACCGCCTCCTCGAACAACGGCCCGCGCACCTCGATCTCGCCGTGCGGGTTCACCAGCACCGAGCCGCCTGGAAACCCCTTCCCGCCCTCGAACCCGACCAGCGAGCACAGCGCCACGTACACGCCGTGTTCCTCGGCGAGCCCGCGCACGATGCGCTCCCAACGCACTACGCTCGCCGGCAGTCGCGCGCCCGGCTCGGCCGCGAAGCCGCGCGCCGGCGGCGCGCTCGGCACGATGATCAGCTGCGCGCCGTCCAGCGCCGCGATCGTCGCCGCCAGCGAGTGCCAGGCGTCCTCGCAGATCAGGATCGCCGCCCGCCCGCCCCAGCCGGTGTCGAACGCCCGGACCGCGTCGCCCTTCTCGACGAACCGCTCTTCGTCGAAGACGCCGTAAGTGGGGAGGAACACCTTGCGGTGCACGTGGCGCACGCCGGACTTCTTCCCTCCCAGCGTCGCATAGAGACAGGAGTTGTAGAACCGGTTCTGAAACACCTCGTAGAAGCCGACCGCGACGTCCAGCGCCGGCGCCTTGGCGGCCTTGTGCTGCTCCTGCAGGTCGCGGAACAAGGTCCCCGCCGTCACCGCGACGTCGCGCACACCGCCCTCGACGAAATAGCCCGACGTCGCCGTCTCGGGGGCGATGAACAGATCGATCTTCGGCTCGAGCCTGGCGATCTGGGCGAGCGCCTCCCCCAGCCGCGCGAGGTTGGCGGCGTAATTGCCCTTGGTGGGGCGGATCTGGGCGAGCGCGAGGCGGATGGTCATGGTGCCAAAGAAAGATACTGGAGCGGTAAGGGGCGGTAATGGGCGGTATAATACTCGGTTCATGATCGCCTACATTGCGCTCGGCGGCGTACTCGGAACCGTGGCCCGCTATGTCCTGCAGGGGTGGATCCAGGCACGCGCGGGAGCGTTCCCGCTCGGTACCCTCGCCATCAACATCGCCGGCTCGCTCGTGCTGGGCTTCGTGCTCCGCTACACGACCGGCTCGACCGTCGTCTCCCCCGAGCTGCGCGGGGCGCTGACCGTCGGCTTCTGCGGCGCGTTCACCACGATGAGTACCTTCAGCTACGAATCGATGGCGTTGTTGCACGACGGTGACTACTGGCGCGCCGGGGTGTACATGGGGGGGACGATCGTGGGATGTCTGGTGGCGGTGATTTCGGGGACGGCGCTGGCGAATAAACTGCTCTGAATGCGGAATGGCGAATGCGGAATGCGGAATGTATGGGCGGGCTCCTCGAATCCCTACACCGCTATTCCGCATTCCGAATTCCGCATTCCGCATAGGAGGTTCTCATGACCCACCGCTTCAAGGGCGAACGCACGCTCATGCGCATCTTCATCGGCGAGAGCGACAAGTACCACGGCAAGCCGCTGTACGAGACGCTGCTCGAGCGCCTGCGGGCGAAAGGGCTCGCCGGGGCGACGGTGCTGCGCGGGGTCGCGGGGTTTGGCGCGAGCAGCACCGTGCACACCGAGAAGGTGCTGCGCCTCTCGCTCGACCTGCCGATCATCATCGAGGTGGTGGAGACCGAGGAGGCGATTCAATCGGTGCTGCCCGATCTCGACGAGGTAATTGGTGGCGGGTTGATCACCCTGGAGCGGGCGCGGGTGATCATGTACCGTCCCGGCACCGTGCGGCCGAGCCAGCGGGAGATGCACCGGATCGAGGGGTTGGAGCCGGAAACCTAGAGGGTTAGACGGCTGGTCGGTTAGAGACGGCTAGAGGAATGCCAGCCGTCTAGCCATCTAACCGTCTAACCGTCATCCCCACCACATACACCACCCCCAACACTCCCACCGTTACCGCCACGAGCCCCGGTTGTTTCAGCGCCGTCCCCACGAACAGCGCCGCGTACACGCCGACGAACACGAGCGGTACGAACGGATAGAGGGGCACGAGAAACGGGGCGTCCTTTTGTCGCGCGCGCAGCCGGAACAGCGCGAGCACCATCGCGCCGTCCACCACGAGGATCAGGGTGATGGCCAGCGACAGGAGCCTCTCGAACGTCCCGGTCGCCGCGAGGGCGATCGCCACCGCGCCGACGAGCAGCATCGCAGCCCAGGGGGTGCCGCCGGGGTTCACGCGCGCGAACACGCCGGGGCCGAGCCCGTCGCGCGCCAAGCCGAAGATCACCCGCGGCGTCACGAACACGTTGCCGTTGAGCGAGGCGAGCACCACGAGCAGCGCGAGCGCCGCCATCACCGTGCCGCCCCGCGCACCGAAGATCGCCTCCGCTGCGTCGCCGGCCACCAGGTTCGACGCCGCGATCCGGTCGAGCGGCAGCACGTGCAGGAACGCGGCGTTGAGCAGGAGATAGAGGGCGATGACGCCCGCGATCCCGAGGAGAAAGACGCGCGGCAGAGTGCGGCTGGGGTCCACGACTTCCTCGGCGATCTTCGCGGCGTCGGGGTAGCCGTAATAGGTCCAGATCACCGACTGGAACGCCAGCGCCAACGCGCCCCACTGCGCGGCGCCCCGCGGCGCCGTCGCGAGTGACGTGCTCCACCCCGCCCCGCTGCCCCCGGCAAACGCGAGCACCACCACCCCCGCGAGCGCTAGGACCTTGGCCGCCGTGACGACGTTCTGCACCCAGCGCCCCGACGCGACGCCCACGAGGTTGATCGCCGTGAATAACGCCACGCAGCCGACGCCGAGCCAGCGGGTGCTCCCGGCCGGCAGCCCGAGCAGACGACCGACGTATTCGCCGCCGACGGTACCGATCGCGGCAATTGCCGCGGCGTAGATGCCAAGCGCTTCGACCCACCCCACGACGAACGCGGCGCGGCGCCCGAACGCTTCGCGCGCGTAGACGTACTTGCCGCCCGCCTGGGGGAAGCGGGTCGCGAGCTCGGCGAAGACCAGCGCGCCGAGGAACGCGAGCGCGCCGCCCAGCACCCAGGCGACGAAGGTGAGGAGGGGACGGCCGAGCTGGCCGGCGATGATCCCCGGGGTCCGGAAGATCCCCGACCCCACCATGATGCCGACGACCATGGCGAGGCCGTCGGCGGTGCGCAGCGTGCGTTTGAGTTGGGTCATGCGAGCGGAAACGCTCGCACATGACGGAGTGGCGGGCTAGGGGGTTGGAACCCCTGTTCTTGTGCTACGACCGGCAACCATTTACGGCCGGCGGCGAGTACCGCCTCGAGACGGCGCGGGACGCGAATCCGGCCTGGACCGCGGCGCGGCAGGTGCGGCGCCGCGCTCGCGTCCGCGCGGCGGAGAAACCCGTGCGGGAGGCGCAGTCGCCCCGCGCCCTCGATCGCGCGACGGGGACACCCGCGTCGGCTCGCGGTCGCGGGGCGGCGTCACGCGCGACCGCGGCGGCACGGGACGCGCGCGGCCCTCGGCCGCCGGCCAACGCTGCCGCGGGCCGACGCCGGAGACACTCGAGCGATCGTTTCTCAGCACGAACGGCGGCCGATTGAAGAATCCGCCCCGATACACGACGCGCGGATACGTGAAGGCGAACCCGCCGCTCATGCAGAACGGATCGTTCCAGCAGAACGGGTCGTAATACGGCCCGTAGTAGAACGGATCGTAGAAGAAGGGGTCGGAGAAGTAGCCGAACCGGTAGCGGTAGCGGTACGGCGAGCCGAACACGAAGCCGATGCTGAAGTAGCTGCGCGGCCGGTACCAGCCGTAGCAGCCGAAGCACGCGCCCCAGAACGGGTCGTAGTAGCGGTGGTAGGAGAACGGATAGAACGCGACGTGGGACCGGTAGGCCCCGGGCGACTCGACCGTGTAGGGGGCCATGTCGTAGTCGAAGCGGTTGCCGCCCGCCATGCGGCGCACGATGTCGAGCAGGCCCGCCTCCGGGTCGTCGCGCACGCGCGCGGCACCGAGCACGCGGTAGTCCCAGTGGTCGCCGCGCACGAACTCATCGAACCGGAACGGATCGGTCGAGCGGCCGGCGAGGACCAGGCCCGTTCCCTCGCGCTCGTCCACGAAGAACGCCTCGCGCCCGCCCCGCCCGCGGATCTCGAAGGTCTTCCCGCCCCGCACGAAGGCGTCGTCGCCCGGATCGAGCGGAAACAGCACGCGCACCCGGCCGTCGGCATCCGCCCGCAGGACCACCACATAGCCGTCCTCTTGCACGCGCACCTGGACGCGGGCGCGGTCGCCCCGGAGGAAGGCGTCGCCCCCCTTGAGCGACACACGCACCGGTGGATTGTCCGGGGCGGGAACGTGCAGCACCAAGGCGAGGAGCAGCGGGGCTAACATGGAAGACTCCACCTAATGCTACCCCGCACAGCCCGCTAAGGAAGCTTCCGTCCAAACTCAGCAACACTTCATCAAACCAGGGCGATGTTCGAGCCGTGGAGAGCCCACAACTCCAACGGACTGAGGGCGTTATGCCGCGCAAACCGATCCTGATCGGCGTCGATGCCTCCCCCGAGGCGGCGGGAGCCGCGGCGCTCGGGTACCGCCTGGCCCAGTTGACCGGGGCCCGCTGCCATCTGATCCATGCCGTGCGAGACCTCTGGACCGCGCTCGCGGCGGTCCAGCTCCCCGACCGCACTTACGAGCTGAACCAGGCATTCCAGAACCAGGCGCGGAAGCAGGTCGCCGCGGTGCTCGAGGACGCCGTGCCCCGGGAGGTGATCGACAAGATGATCGTCCGGCTGGGACGCGCCGCCGTGGTGATCGAGGAGGCCGCGACCGAGCTGGGCGTCGGGTTGATCGTGCTGGGCGGCAAGCATCACACCGCCCTTGGCCGCTGGCTCGGCGGCAGCACCAGCCTCAACGTCGTGCGCACGGCGAAGGTCCCCGTGCTCGTGACCGCGAAACCCGGCCCTGAGATCGAGCGGGTGATGGTCGCGGTGGACTTTTCCCCAGCGGCGCGGCCCACGATCAAGCTCGCCGAGCACTACGCCGAGCTGTTCGAGGCGAAGCTGCGCGCGCTGAACGTGATGGAGCCGCTGCCGATCGTCCCCGAGGTGCCGCCCGTCGACTCGGCGGAGTACTACGAGCTCTCCGAAGAGCTGTTGAAGCGCGATATCTGGCCGCTCGTCACGAGCCCCGGCGCCGAGCGGATCGCCCGCCACGGCATGGTGGTGGACACGCTGCTGCGCGAGACCACCGAGTGGCCGGCCGATCTGCTGGTCGTGGGGTCGCACGGCAAGGGCTGGGCGCAGCGGGTGCTGCTCGGGAGCGTGACAGAGCAGCTCCTCAATCATCTGCCGACGTCGCTGCTCGTGGTCCCGGTGGCCATGGCAGCCGACGTGGCGCCGGAGGCGGTGGCCGGCGAGCGTCCGCAGGCGCGCGCGACATCGCGGGCCAAGCCGAACGTCAAGGTGTCCCGCCGCTAGGAGGTGCTCATGTCGTGGAAGCCTGTGGTGGTGGGAGTCGATCCGTCACTCGAGTCCGCCGTTGCCGCGAACGTGGGCTGGAGCATTGCCACGGCTGCGGGCGTGAAGTGCCACCTGGTCCACGCCACCCGTGAAAGCGCAGCGCTTCGCCGGGCTGTTCGGCGGCGTGCTGCGCGCCGTCCACGCGGTGGAGCCGGTGCCGGTGCTCCCGGAAGTGCCGCCGCTCGTCGACACCGCCGAGTTCACGGCGCTCTCACACGAGCGGCTCGCACAAGACATTTGGCCGCTGCTCGGCCCGGGGGGGGGAGCACACCGTTCTCTACGGCGTCGCCTCTGAGGCAATCGCGCGCGAGGCGCAGGAATGGCAAGCCGATGTTGTCGTGGTCGGCTCGCACGGGAAGGGGTGGTGGGACCGGCTGGTGATCGGGGTGGAAGGTGAAGCGGGTCGCGGTATGAGATAGCGCCCCAGTCAGCGC
>JACOVF010000142.1 GCA_016177465.1 Gemmatimonadota bacterium | reverse complement strand
CGGGTTACCGTCGCGAACGAGGTCTCGATCCCGAGCTCCCGTATCACGGCGAAGCTCGCGGCGTCGACGAGGTTGGTCGGACGCTGGCGACGGCGAAACAGCAGGGTCCGTGGCGGTGCGGTTCCACCGCGGCAGCGGCTAGAGTCACCGTCACGACACTATGATGCCATTTCACTTCTCCTTTCGACCTATATACAGCTGCCTTGACTTTCGGTTTTTATTCGGGCACGTTCTCCTTCCCAGCAGCCTCGGCAGTGCCGATGGACCGCGCCATCCTGTACGTCAATCCGCTCAGCTTCCCGATCGCGGTGGAATGCCGTGTGAGCACCCGGCTCACGGGGCGGCCCGTCGCGCTCGCCCCCGGCGGGACCGACCGCGCCATCATCTGGTCGGCGTCGCCCGAGGCGGTGTGTGCAGGGGTGGAGGTCGGGATGCCGATCTATCAAGCGCTGCGCCGCTGCCCCGACCTCGTGATCCAGCCGCCGCGCTACGCGCTCTACGCCCGCGCGGCCGTGGCGCTCGAGGGGATCCTCCAGCCCTTCGTCCCCGTGATCGAGCCGCACACCCTCGGCCACGCCTACGGCGACCTCACGGGGACCCGCAAGCTGTTCGGGCCCGCGACCGACGTCGCCGCGAAGATCCGGCGCGAGATCTGGGGGCGGCTGGGCCTGCCGGTGACGGTGGGGCTCGCCGCGAACAAGGTGGTAAGCGAGGTCGCGGCCCATGTCCTCAAGCCCGAGCCAGTGGTGGACGTGCGGCCCGGTGACGAGCCTGCCTTTCTCGCCCCGCACCCGCTCGCCGCGCTCCCCGGCGCGGAGCCGAACGTCCGCGAGCGGCTGGCGCGCTACAACGTCGTGCGCATCGGGGCGCTCGCGGCGCTCACCCGCGTTCAGGTAGAGGGCGTGCTCGGCCGCCGTGGCGCCGTGCTCCACTCCCGCGCCTGCGGCATCGATCCGCGGCCCGTGACTCCCCCCGCGCGGCGCGAGACCCTGCGCGTGCATGCGTCGCTCACCGTGGAGACGAACGACCGCGAGGCGCTCGTCGTCCTGCTGCGCGGGCTCGCCGAGGAGATCGGCCGCGCGCTGCGCCGCCGCCGCGCCACCGCCGAGCGGCTGCACGTGCGCGTACGCTACGCCGACCACCGCGACGCCGCAGGCGACGAGCCGCTCGAGCCCGCGACCGACCTCGACGGCGAGCTCGCCGCCGCCGCCCGACGTCTCGCCGACCGCGTCGCGACGCGCCGCATCGCGCTCACCGCCGTCGGGCTCACGGCAACCATCGGCGCGGGGAGCGACGTGCAGCTGTCGCTGTTCGATCCGCCGCCGCCCGCCCTGCGGCGGCGCAGCTTGAACGACGCGATCGATCGGGTGCGGCGGCGGTATGGGACCAAGAGCATCCGGTATGCCCACTGAGTGTTCCCACGCTGAAGCGTGGGCTCGGCCATCACTGTGCTGAAGCACATCGCCCTTCAGGGCAGTGCTCGCCGAGCCCACCCTTCAGGGTGGGACAACAGGCCGAAGAGCATCCGGTATGCGCGCTGACTTCGTCCACCTCCACGTCCACTCCGCCTACTCGCTGATCAACGGGGGCGCCGGCGCGTCGTCGCTCGAGGCGCTCGTCGCGGCTGCCGCGGAGCGGGGAATGCGCGCGCTCGCGGTCACCGACACCAACGGCGTCTACGGGGCGATGGATTTCCGCCGCGTGGCGGAGGCGTATGATCTGCGGCCGGTGTACGGAGTCTCGCTCGAGACGGCGACCGAAGCGGCGGTGCTGCTGCCGCTGGATGCGACTGGGTGGGCGACGTTGTGTCGGGCGGTGACGGCCAGGCATGGGGAGACGGACTTCGCCGTCAGCCGTCAGCTGGCGGCCGATCGCGACGGGGTGGCGATCCTGGCCAGCGATCCCGCGCTCCTCGATCGGCTGGTCCGCGAGTCCGGGATCGAGAACCTCTACGTGGAGCTGATTCCGGGACAGGGGCGCGAGCGGGCGTTGGCGTTCGCGCGGCGGCACGGGCTGCCGCCGGTGGCGACTAACGCGGCGTGGTTCGCCCATCCCCAGGACCACGCCCGCCACCGCCTGCTGGCGGCGATCAGCGGGAACGCGACGCTCACGACCCTCCCCGCCGACGCCGTGGCGCCCCGGGACGCCTGGCTCAAGCCGGCGGCGGAGATGGCGCGGCGCTTTCCCGATTGCCCCCGGGCGCTCGAGAACGCGATCGCCCTGGCCGAGCGTTGCCGGGGCGGGCCGCCCGGGGGCGCAGTCATCCTGCCTGAGCATCCCAGCAGTGAGTCGCTTGCTAAGCTGCGTCATATCACTGAGCTGGGAGCGGCGCGTCGTTATGGTGGCGCGATACTGTCTCCTGTAGTGAGCGACCGGATCGAGCACGAGCTGGCGATCATCGCGGCCAAGAACTTCGCCGACTACTTCCTCGTCGTCTGGGACATCGTCGAGCACGCGCCCACTCACTGCGGCCGCGGCTCGGTCGCCAACTCGATCGTGAGCTACTGTCTGGGCCTCACCCACGTGGACCCGCTCCAGCAGGGGCTGGTGTTCGAGCGGTTCCTGAATCCGGGACGGAAGGACCCCCCCGACGCCGATCTCGATTTTCCCTGGGACGAGCGCGATCGGGCGCTCGAGTACGTGTTCCGGAAGTACGGCCCGGCGCGCGCGGCGATGGTCGCGAATCACGTCACCTTCCAGCGCAAGGCGGCGTTGCGCGAGGTGGCGAAGGTCTACGGCCGGCCGGCGACCGAGATCACCGCGATCACCAAGCGCCTCCCCTGGACGGATGGCGGCCCACTCCCCGAGCTGCTCGCGACCCATCCCAACTTCCGCTCCCTCGCCTTGGGCGGCGCGTGGCCCGAGATCGCGGCGCAGGCCGAGGCGCTGGTGGGGCTGCCGCGCCACGTCTCGCTCCACCCGGGTGGGGTCGTGATCGTCCCCGACGCGCTCACCAACTACGTGCCGGTCGAGCCCGCGACCAAACAGCTCGACACGGCGGACGGCGCGCTGCCCGTCCCCACGATCCAGTTCGAGAAGGACGGCACGGAAGACGCGGGGCTCGTGAAGATCGACCTGCTCGGCAACCGCTCCCTCGCCGTGATCCGCGACGCGATCGCGGCGGTCGAAGAGCACGCGGGGGTCGCGATCGACTACACCACCTGCAACCCCGAGCAGGACGAGGCGACGAAGACCGTATTCCGCACGGGGAACACGCTGGGCGTGTTCTACACCGAGTCGCCGGCGTCGCGGTTGCTCTGCCAGAAGAGCAAGGCCGGCACCTTCGACCTGCTGGTGCTCAACACGAGCATCATCCGTCCCGCCTCGAACCGCTACATCAACACCTACCTCGCGCGGCTGCACGGCGCGCCCTACGAGCCGCCGCACCCGGTGCTGCGCGACGTGCTCGCCGAGACCTTCGGCGTGATGGTGTACCAGGAGGACGTCGTGAACGTGTGCGTGGCGCTCGCGGGGATGGACGTGGCCGAGGCCGACGGGGTGCGCAAGGCGCTCACCAAGAAGCGCCCGCTGAAGGAGCTGCGCGGCTACGAGGCGCAGTTCCGCGCCGGGGCGGCGGCGCGCGGCGTCGCCCCCGCGGTGACCGACCAAGTGTGGGACATGATCCTCTCCTTCTCCGGTTATTCCTTCTGCAAGGGGCACTCGGCGTCCTACATCCAAGTGGCGTTGCAGTCGGGATACCTGCGCGCGCATTACCCGGCCGAGTTCATCGCCGCGGTGCTCTCGAACGAGGGGGGCTACTACGCGCCGTTCGCCTATATCGCCGAAGCGCGGCGGATGGGGCTCACGATCCTGCCGCCCGACGTGAACGCGAGCGTGGACAAGTACACCGGCCGGGGACGGGAGCTGCGGATCGGGCTGATGGCGCTGAAGGGGCTGACCGCCGCGGGGCTCGCCGCGGTCGTCACCGAACGGCAGCGGGGTGGGCCGTACCGGAGTCTCGAGGACCTGCGGGGGCGGACGGGACTTGCTGCGGCCGACCTGCGCGTGTTGGTGGCGGCGGGGGCGTGCGACGGGATCGCACAGGGGAAAACCCGCCCCCAGCTGATGTGGCTCGTGGATGCAGCCGGCGCCCGTGTAACCCCGGGGCACCGCCCCGGGGTTAGCCCACCCTCACAGGAGATCCTTGCGCTGGAGGAACCCCCGTTGGCCGCGTTGCCCCCGCTCGCCGAGTACGACGCCGAGCGGCAGCTGCGCGACGAGTACGCGGTGCTGGGCTATCTCGCCTCGCGCCACCCGATGGCGCTCTACGCCGAGACGATCCGGGCCATTCACCCCGTGGCGGCGCCCGCGCTGGGAAAGCACGTGGGGGAGCTCGTCACCTGCGTGGGGATGCTCACCACGGCGAAGCCGGTCCACACCATCCGGGACGAGCCGATGGAGTTCGTGACCTTCGACGACGGCGCCGGGCTGATCGAGACGGTGATCTTCCCCGACGTCTACCGGAAAGTGGTGCCGCTGCTGTTCGGCACGGGACCGTACGTGATGCGGGGGCGGGTGGAGGAGTCGTACGGGGCGATTACCCTCACTGTCACCGCGCTCGACCGGCTGCCTCGGCAGGGAGGCTTTCCGTCCCGTCCCCTTTTCGTTCCCCATCACCGCAACGCGGAGAAGGGGCCAAGGGGTGAGGTCCGCACCGCTTGAGTCCGGCGTGACGCGCCTGCAGACTACCACGTGATGATCGGTGCCACCGCGCCACATGCGTCTCTCGGGGCTTCCGGCGCGCCCCGCGCCCCCGGCTGGGAGCCCGCTTACATGGTGCTCCATCGCCGCGGGGAGCTGCGCGCGCGCGCGGCGCGCGCGCTTGAGGCACTGCGGTCCTGCCGCGTCTGCCCGCGCAACTGCGACGTCGACCGGCTGGCCGACCATTACGCCTTCTGCAAGACCGGTCGGTACGCCGTGGTGGGAACTCACTTCCCGCACTTCGGCGAGGAAGATTGCCTACGCGGCTGGAACGGCTCGGGGACCGTCTTCTTCAGCCACTGCAACCTGCGCTGCGTGTTCTGCCAGAACTTCGACATCAGTCAGGCGGCGAAGGTCTCGGAGGCACGCCCCACGCCTCCCGAGGGCGTGGCGGCGATGATGCTCGAGCTGCAGGAGCGCGGCTGCCACAACATCAACTTCGTCACGCCGGAGCACGTCGTCCCGCAGGTGCTCGAGGCCCTCGCCACGGCCGTCGAGGGCGGGCTGCGGCTCCCCATCGTGTACAATACGAGCAGCTACGATTCCGTCGACAGCCTCGCGCTGCTGGACGGGGTCGTGGACATCTACATGCCCGACTTCAAGTACTGGAAGCCGGAGAGCGCGGCGCGCTACCTCAAGGCCGAGGACTACCCCGAGGTCGCGCGCGCCCGCATCCTCGAGATGCACCGCCAAGTGGGGAAGCTGCGGGTAGACGCGCAAGGGCTGGCCTACCGCGGGCTCAACATCCGTCACCTCGTGATGCCCGGCGCGCTGGACGAGACCGCGGCGATCCTGCGATGGATCCGCGACACCCTGGGTCCCGCAACGTACGTGAACCTGATGGACCAGTATTACCCGGCCGGCCGAGTGAATGCGGAGCATTATCCCGAGCTGAACCGGCGCCTGCACGGCGTCGAATTCGTCGAGGCGCGTCGCCTCGCGCGCGCGCTCGGTCTCGAGCGGCTGGACGAACGACAGCCGCACCCGCTCCTGCGGCGGAGATTCCGCGTGTGAACCAGGCACAGAAGGCAGAGACGTTGCGCCGGCTGCACGGCGGCCCCCGCGCCCTCGTGCTCCCGAACGTCTGGGACGTGGTGGGCGCCAGGATCGTCGAGCAGGCCGGGTTCCCGGCGATCGCAACCAGCAGCGCCGCGGTCGCCTGGGCGCTCGGGTACTCGGACGGCGAGCGCATCGGCCGGGACGAGATGGCGGCGGCGGCCGCGCGGATCGCGCGCGCCGTCGCGGTGCCGGTGACGGCAGACATGGAGGCGGGCTACGGGCCGCGGCCGGAGGACGCGGCGGCGACGGCTCGGGCGGTGGTGGCGGCGGGCGCCGTGGGGATGAACCTCGAGGATGCCGCGGATGGCGAAGGGATCGCGCTGCTGGACGTGGCGCTCCAGGCCGAGCGGATCCGGGCGGCGCGGGAGGCGGCTGCCGTGGCGGGCGTGCCGATCGTCATCAACGCGCGCACCGACGTGTATCTCGCCGGCATCGGCGAGCCGGCGTCGCGGTTGGGGCACGCGGTGCGGCGGCTCAACGCCTACCGCGAGGCGGGCGCCGACTGCCTCTTCTGCCCCGGCGTGAAGGACGCGGGCGTGATCGCCGCGCTCGTCCGCGAGCTCACCGGCCCCCTGAACATCCTCGCCGGGCCGGGCGCGCCGAGCGTCCCGGAGCTCGAGCGCCTGGGCGTGCGACGGGTGAGTCTCGGCGCCGGGGTGATGCGCACCGCGCTGGGCGCCGTGCGACGTGTCGCCGTGGAGCTCGGCGGGCCGGGGACGTACACGGCGATCGCCGACCTTGCCCTCACCGACGATCTCAACCACCTGCTGTCATGAGGCGCAACCAGCCGGAGCTGTTCGACGACGTGCTGCCGCCGCCCCCGGCGGCGTTGAGCGAGCTGGCCGCGCGGTTGCCGCCCACCATCCGCTTCGGGACGTCCACCTGGACCTACGACGGCTGGGCGAGGGATGTGTACCACCGGCCGTACCGGGGACCGCAACCCGCCAAGCGGCTCCAGGAGTACGCGCGCTATCCCTTGTTCCGCACGGTGGGGATCGACAGCGTGTTCTACGATCCGCCGACCGACGAAGTGCTCGCGGCCTATGCGAAATCCCTGCCGCCCAGGTTTCCCTGCGTCAGCAAGGTGTGGGACCGGATCACCGCGAAGCGGTTCAGCAAGGACGCGCGTTGGGGCGACCTCGCGGGCAAGTCGAATCCGGACTTTCTCAACGCCGCTCTCTTCATGGACGCGGTGCTCGGCCCGTATGCGCGGGCGTTTCGCGACCACGCTGGCTGTTTCGTGTTCGAGTTCCAGGCCATGCGGGGGAAGGACCTCCCCGATCCGCTCCACTGGGCGGACCAGCTCGACCGGTTTTTCACCGCACTGCCGGTGGATTACCGCTACGGCGTGGAGCTGCGCAACCCGGAGTTGCTCACCGACGTCCACGGGGAGGTGCTCAACGCGCACGGCGCGGCGCACGTCTTCAACTCATGGACGGAAATGCCCGCGATCGGCGCGCAGCTCGATCTTCCCTGGACCTTCCCGGCGGACTTCACGGTCGCGCGGGCGCTGCTCAAGCCCGGTCGCGCCTACGCCGACGCGGTCAAGCTGTTCGAGCCGTACGAGCGGGTGCAGGAGCCGCAGCCAGAGCTGCGGCGGGATCTGCTGCGGCTGATGGCCGAGGCGGTGCGGCGGCGGATCGAGGCGCTGGTCGTGGTGAACAATCGGGCGGAGGGGAACGCGCCAGGGACGATCCGGGCGCTGGCGCAGGCCTGGGCTGAACGGGAAACGGGAAAGATGGGGAAAGGGCAAACGTGAAGCGGGGGATGCGGCTGGCGGGCGCCCACGACGCTGGAACCGGCAAACGGCAGGGGGGACGAAAAAGGAGGACGTAAAGAGGCGATCGCGTCAGGCGTCCGCCCGGGCCGCTTGCGGACCCAAGCAGGGTGCGATAGCCTGCGTCGTGTAGCCACTCCGTAACTGCACAAACTGCACGCGTCGAGGCGAAGCGGTGAGCGCAGCCTCGCCGCGCGTGCCCGCCCTGCCGGTCCCTCTGTTGCGCGACGCGGTAGCCCGCGAGGTCGCCCGCCGCTCGCTTCGGCAGGCGTCGCGGGAAATCGGAATCAGTCCTAACGGGCTGCGGAACTTCCTGAACGGCGCGGCGCCGCGGTCGAGCACGCGCGGGAAGCTCGAGCGCTGGGTGGCGGTGCGCGGCACGACGGGCCGGCCCCCCACGGTCGGCCACGTCCTGCGGCTGCTCGGCGAGATCGGCGCCGACCTGCCGCCCAGACAAGCTAGCGCCCTGGGGCGCGGCATTGCGGAGCTGCTCGTGGCCACGTACGAGACCCGCCGGCTGCCGCCTCCGAGGTGGGTCCGCGAACTCGCGGGCCACTACGGCGCCCGGCGTCCCAAGCCGAGGTAGCGCAAGGGGTTGCCCTCCGCACGCAGGGGAGGTATATCGGTCTGTGCAGTTTGTGCAGTTTTGACCGCTCTCCCTCGCGGACAGGGCCAGGTGGCAGCGCTTGCCGTGCTGGTGGTGGAGGACGAAGTCATGTTGCGGCGCGCCGTGTGCCGCTATCTCCACCGTCACGGCTGTCGCGTGACCTCGGCGGCCGACGGGGTGGAGGGACTGGAGGCCCTCCGACGGGCGCGAATCGACGTGATCGTCAGCGACGTGCAGATGTCGCCGCGCGGGGGATTGTGGCTCTACCGTGAGGCCACGGCGCTCCGCCCCGATCTCGTGGGTCAGTTCGTCTTCTGCAGCTCGGAGCCGCTTCCGAAGATCGCGATCGGCCGGCTTCACGCCGAGCGGTTTCTCCTTAAACCCTACGCCATGTCCACGCTGTGGGAACACGTCGCCGAGCTCGGCCAGCGCATAGGACGTGAGCCGTAGGTTTACGGAGCACCGAGCGGCACGGACGCCCCGGGGACGATCCGGGCACTGGCGGAGATGTGGAACCCAGGGGAAGGGGGAATACGGAAGGATAACTATAGCCCCAGCTCGCCCTGGGTGACCGGCCGCCGGCTCCGATAGCGATCCACCATCCCGTCATTCACCGGAAACCCGAACTGCTGCTGCAGGCGCCTGATGCGGCGCGTCAGGGCACGCGCGTACTCCCGCGGGGCGGCGCTGTGCTTCGCGTAGGCACGGGCGTAGCGCTCGACCAGTCTGGGGAAGTGCTCCGCGAGCACCGGGAGGAAGCGGTCGCGCACCGCCGGATACAGTCGCAGCGGGCCCGCGTGCACGAACCGAGCGCCGGCCTCGTGCCCGCCGCGGAAGAGCGCCTCGAGGTGCGGCGTGTCGTCGGTGATGCCCGGAAGGACCGGCGCCACGATCAGCCCCGCGTTCACGCCTGCGTCCGTCAGCCGTTTCAGGGCGCGGAGCCGCACCGCCGGGAGGGGCGAGCGCGCCTCGACCGTCCGGATGAGCGCGGTATCCACAGAGATGAGCGACACGTAGACCTCGAGGTCGTTGCGCTCTTGCAGCCGTAGTAGCACGTCGCGGTCGTGGGCGACGAGCGGGCTCTTGGTGATGATCCCGATCGACAAACCTTCATAGCGTGCCAGTCGCTCGAGGATCAGCCGCGTGAGCCGGAAGCGCCGCTCGGCGGGCTGATAGGGGTCGGTGGCGGTGCCGATGACGATGGGGGCGGCGGTAGGGCGGCGGGGTGGTAAGGCGGTACGCACGTAACGGTGCAGGTCCGCCTCCAGCGCCGCGAGGACATGCTCCTTAACGAACACGCGCTGCTCAAACGCTTCCCAACCGTGCGGGCCGCGGAACTCCATGAACTCGGCTTCGCTGAGGCGCCCCTGGTCGTGCGCGCGCTCGACCACGTAGCGGTGCGCGTAGCGCGCGTAGCAATACGTGCAGCCGAACTCGCACCCGACGTACGGGTTGAGGGACCAGAAATCCATTCCGGTCTGCGCCGGCGAATTGAGAATCGACCTGGCGCGGAGCGCGACGAACTTGGTGCCGCGGAGGCGCTCGTCGAGAATCGGGAGACTCACCCGCACCTCGCCCATCCGCACCGCAAGCACACTAGGCAGCCGGCTTGATTCGCTACCGGAGCGCCGCAATCGGGACAGGGCCGGGAAGCGGGAAGTGGGAGGCGGGATGTGTCCGCGGTCGGCGGGAGGGGAAGAATCGGTTGCATCGGGAGCCTCGGGGTGTGAGGGTGACACACCCGAAGATATCCCGAAGATAGAACCCCGCAAGGCACTACAACTCCATTATTCGCAGCGCGTTACGATCACAGCTTCTGGACGTGGAAGTTCAGCGTTCCATCCGCGTTCACCGCCCGGCCGCGCCTTCAGCTTCCGCGCCGCCCACGAACCGCCGCCACACGAGGTACACTGGCACGCCGATGGCCACGATGATCAGCCCCGGCCAGGTGTAGAGCGGCTTCTGGACGAGCAGGTTCACGCAGATGAGGCCCGTGAGAACCGCGTACACGGCGGGGAGCCACGGGTAGCCGGGCGCGCGGACGGGGCGCGGCAGATCAGGCTGCTTGAATCGGAGCGCGAAGAGCCCGATCACGGTTACCATGTAGAACAGCACAGCGGCGAAGATGATGTAGTCGAGCAGCTGGCCGTAGGTCCCCGAGAGGCAGAGCACGCTGGTCCAGACCGCCTGCGCCACCAGCGCGACCGTTGGCGTCTTGTGCGCGGGGTGGAGCACGCCGGCGGACTGGAAGAACAGGTTGTCGCGCGCCATGGCGTAGTAGACACGGGCCCCCGACAGGATCAGGCCGTTATTGCACCCGAAGGTCGAGATCATGATCGCGACGGCCATGATATAGAGCCCCGCGTCGCCGAACATCCCCTGGAGGGCGGCCGTGCCGACGCGGTCCTGCGGCGCGTTCGCGATGCCTTCGGCGGGGAGGACGTTCAAGTACCCGACGTTCGCGAGCACGTAGAGCGTCGTGACGAGGAGCACTCCTATCGCCATCGCGAAGGGGAGATCCTTCTCGGGGTGCTTCAGCTCGCCTGCGGCAAACCCCACGTTGTTCCAGGCGTCCATCGCGAAGAGCGAGCCCACCATCGCGGCGCCGATGACTGGGAGGAGGGCCGCGGTGAATCCGCCGTCCGGCCAGAAGCCTGCCCCGAAGTTGACGGCGATCGCCGCGGCGTTGCGACCGATGGTGACGCCCAGCACGATGAGCGCGGCCAGAGCCGCGGTCTTGATCGCGGTGAGGGTGGTCTGGATGATCGCCGCCGTGCGCACGCCCCGCACGTTGATCCAAGTGAGCAGGATGACCGACAGAATCGCCCAGGCGCGCTGCCACGACAGCCCGAAGTGGTACCGGCCGATGGTCCCTCCGAGGAAGACGTCTTCGGTGAGGGCGGGGAAGAGCACGGCGGTGAACCGCGCGAACGCGACCGCGACGGCGGCGATGGTGGCGGTCTGGATCACCGTGAACAGCGTCCAGCCGTAGAGGAAGCCGAAGAGCGGGGAGATCCCTTCGCGAAGATAGACGTACTGGCCGCCTGCCTTCGGGTACATGGCCGCGAGCTCGCCGTAGGTGATGGCGCCGAGCAGGGTCACGACGCCCGAGACGGCCCAGACGAGCAGGAGGAGTCCCGGCGCGTGGACCTGGCGGACGATATCCGCCGAGACGATGAAGATCCCCGAGCCGATCATCGAGCCCACGACGAGCGCCGTGGCGTCGAGTCGGGAAATCGCCTTCACGAATTCAGTGCGGGGCTGTTGCGCGGTGGTCATGCGGCTCATCTCCTGGGGGGAATCGGGGCCGGGATAACCTAGTGGGTCCCCGGAGGGGCCGCTATCTTTTGCCCCGGCAATATCCGGCCGTCACTGCGACCCGCCGAGGATCCCGTGCGCCTGCTGCCGCGTCAGGAAGAGTTCTTCGACCTCTTCGTCGAGGTCGCCAACCGCAACAAGGAAGCCGCGAAGCGGCTGCGCGAGCTGTTCGAGGCGCCCCCCGACCGCCGGGCGGTGCACGTGCAGGCGATCAAGCAGCTCGAGCACGAAGCCGACCAGGTGACGCACGAGGTGGTGAACCGGCTCGACCGCACCTTCATCACCCCGCTCGACCGCGAGGACATCCACCAGCTTGCTTCCGACCTGGACGACGTGATGGACGTGATCGACGGCACCGCCCGGCGGGCGCAGATCTTCCATCTGGGCCACACGCCCGCCGGCGTGAAGCAGCTGGTCGAGGTGATCGAGCGGATGGTGGCGGTGCTCGCCGAGGCGGTAGGACGCCTCCGGAAGGGCGACGACGTCATGAAGTTCTGCGTCGAGGCGAAAAAGCTCGAAGAGGAGGGCGACACCATCTACCACGAGGTACTGGGGGAGCTGTTCGCCAAGGAGCGGGACGCCCTTGAGATCATCAAGTGGAAGGAGATCTACGACAACCTTGAGCGCACCCTCGATGAGGCCGAAGATGTGGCCAACGTGCTGGAGTCAATCACCATCAAGCACGCCTGATGCAAGCGACCGTCTGGTTCGTCCTGGCGATCGTCCTCGTTGCTCTCATTTTCGATTTCATCAACGGCTTCCACGACGCGGCGAATTCGATCGCTACCGTCGTTTCGACTCGCGTGCTGTCGCCCTTCGCCGCCGTGATCTGGGCGGCCTTCTGGAACTTCGTCGCCGCGTTCGTGTTCGGCACCGCGATCGCGAAAACGATCGGGAAGGGCATGATCGATCTGAGCGTGGTGGATCCCACGGTCATCTTGGGCGGCCTGCTCGGGGCGATCCTGTGGGACCTGTTGACGTGGTGGTTGGGGCTGCCGACCTCCTCGTCGCACGCGTTGGTTGGCGGATACGCGGGCGCCGCCGTGGCGAAGGCCGGGTTCACCGCGATCATCGCCCAGGGATGGATCAAGACGCTGCTGTTCATTGTGGTGGCGCCGCTGCTGGGCCTGACGCTGGCCCTGCTGCTCACCATCGTGCTTTCTTGGGAGCTGCGCCGTTCATCGCCGCGGCGGGTGGACAAGACGTTCCGCCTGCTGCAGCTCGCGTCGGCGGCCTCGTATTCGCTTGGTCACGGCACCAACGACGCGCAAAAGACCATGGGAATCATCGTGGCTCTTCTGGTGTCAAGCCAGGCGTTGTTCGCCGGATTTCCCGTCCGGGCCTTCCATCTCACTACCGCGGAAACGGTGCCGATCTGGATCATTCTGTCGGCGCACGCGGCGATCGCCCTGGGCACCGTGGCCGGCGGTTGGCGGATCGTGAAGACCATGGGGCAACGGATCACCAAGCTGAGGCCGTTCGGGGGCTTCTGCGCAGAAACGAGTGGGGCGATCACCCTGTTTCTTTCGTCGCACCTCGGGATCCCCGTAAGCACGACACACACCATTACCGGCGCGATCACGGGCGTAGGGGCGGCGCACCGGCTCTCGGCCGTGCGTTGGGGCGTGGCGGGGCGGATTGTGTGGGCGTGGGTGCTGACGATACCGATGTCGGCGTTCATCGCGGCCGTGGCCTACATCCTCCTGCAGGCGGTGGGGCGTAGCTAGAGTTGCAGTTTCCTCAAGTCGATCATCGGTACCCCCGCCACGTACTCCGTCACCGGCGCGCTGGTGAGGGTGGAAAGCCGGTCCATGCTGTCGCGGATGCGCCGCGACATCTCGAGGATCGTGTGCAGTGACGCTAGGTCGTCACCCTGCAGTTTACCGTTCTGCATCAGCAGTTGGGCTTCCGCGGAGATCGTTGCCAGCGCGTTGTTGACTTCGTGGCGGATCGCCACTGCCACCTGAGTGACGACGGCCACGCGCTCCCCTGCGATCGCCCGGCCGTAGAACAGGTGCAGCTGCTCGGACAACCACCCCACCGAGATCGCGATCGCCCCGTACGCGATGTAGATCGGCAGCGTGATACGCCAGTCCTCGGCCTCGAGGTTCAGCGCCACGAGGAGCTGAATCGCCGTGAAATACACCGTACCCATCGCCAGGCCGGCGGTGGCGCCCCGCATCCCGTACTGCAGCGACAGCAGGTACGCCGGCACCAGGGTGACGAGCCACACGAGGTCACGGTAGGGGACATCCTCCGCGGCAATGAACTGCAGGAACAGGCTCGGCGCGAGAAAGGCGGCGACGCAGTAGAGCTGCCACCGCCGGGGCAGGGGCGGACGGTGCGCCATGGGCGTGAATCCCAGGAAAGAGACGAGACGCTGGCGCCAGCGTGCCACGGCGTCAGTCCAGCTTGAGGGTGAGCGTGCGCAACTCGGTCATCTCCTCGATCGCGTACCGCACGCCCTCGCGGCCCAAACCGGAGGCTTTCGCGCCGCCGTAGGGGAGTCGGTCTACCCGGTAGCCGGGGATGTCGTTCCCGTTGACGGCGCCGACGTCCAGCTCGGCGTGGAGCCGGAACATCGTCCTCAAGTTGGAGGTGAAGACCCCCGCCTGCAGGCCGTAAGGCGAAGCGTTGAGCTGCGCGACGGCGTCCTCGAGCAGGCGGTACGGCGTGACGGTCACGAGAGGCGCGAACACCTCCTCGCAGTTCACCGCCATCTCCGGCGTGGTGGCGAGGAGCACGGTGGGCTCGATGTACTGGCCGGTGCGGCGCCCGCCGGTGGCCGCCCGCGCCCCGCCCGCCAGCGCCTCGCGGATCCACCGCTCCACGCGCTCGGCCGCCTCGAGGGAGATGAGCGGGCCGATCTCGGTCTGGGCGTCCAGCACGTCGCCCGTGCGCAGCGCCCGCACCTTGGGGAGGAGGAGGTCGAGGAACGCCTCATACACCTGCTCGTGGACGTAGATGCGCTGGGTGGAGATGCACGACTGCCCGGCGTATGTGAAGCCACCGATCGCGCAGCGGCTGGCCGCCCAGGCGAGGTCTGCGTCGGGCTCGATGATGACGCCCGCGTTCCCGCCCAGCTCGAGGGCCACGCGCTTCGTGCCCGCCTTGGCGCGGATCGCCCACCCGGCGCGCGCGCTTCCCGTGAAGCTGATCACCCGCACGCGCGGATCCTCGATGAGGATCTGGGCGACCTCCACGTGGCACGGCACGACGTTCACTCCGCCCTCGGGATATCCGGACGCCCGCACCATCTCGCCCAGCCGGAGCGTCGTGAGCGGATCCTGAGGCGGCGGCTTCAGCGTGATGGCGGCGCCGCACGCCATCGCCGGCGCGATCTTGTGGGCGGCGAGGAGCACGGGAAAGTTGAACGGCGTGATACCCACGACGGGCGACAGTGGGAAGCGCCGGGTGATGGCGAGGCGCTTCGCTCCGATCGGGAGCGCGTCGGTGGGGAGGACCTCACCGCCGATGCGGGTCGCTTCCTCAGCGGCGTCGCGGAAGACGAAGGTCGCGCGGTCGAGCTCGAGCCGCGCCTGCGCAATCGGCTTCCCGGCCTCCAGCGCGAGCGTGCGCTCGAGCGCGTTGCGCTCGGCCGCGAGGGCGTCCGCCACCCGGCGCAGGGCGGCGGCCCGCTCGTACGCGGGCAGCTCGCGGCAGGGCGGCGCGGCCGCGACGGTGGCATCGAGCGCGGCCCGGACCTCCTCCGGCTCCGCGAGGTGGTAGACCCCGACTTCGCTGCCGTCGTGTGGCGCCCGGACGACGGCGGTCGCATGCTCCCGGGTCTGCTTCATCGATCCAGCACCTCCACCACGACCTGGGCGATGGCGGCGTCCTGGACGCCCACGCCCGTCAGGTCGGCCACCGTAATCTCGCTCTCCCGCTCGCGCCCGGCGAGGCGGCCCGCGGCGAGGTCGCCCAGCTCTCCATACACCTGGTCCGGCTTCAGTACCCCGGCGGCGACGGCGTGGTGCAGGTTGCCGTAGCGCTCGGTCTGGAACACGCGGTCGGCTATCAACTTGTCCGCCTTCGCCAGGAGCTCCGGCTCGAGCTCCACTTTTTCGGGGCTGCCGGTGCCGCAGGACGTGACGTGCGTGCCCTTCGCCACCCACGACGCCCGGATGAGCGGCGTGGTGCTCGCCGTGGCCGTGACGATCAGACGGTGCGCGCGCACCTCGGGCTCGAGCGCCGCCGCGACCCGCGTCTCCACCATCGACGCCAGCTCCCGGGCCAGGGCCGCGGACCGCTCCGGAGAGCGGCTCCAGATCGTGAGCCGTTCCACTGGGCGCTCGGCGACGATCGCCCGCCCGCTGAGGCGCGCCACCGCCCCCGCGCCGACGAGCAGCGCCTGGGTCGCCTCGCGCGGCGCGAGGTACTTGAGCGTGAGGGCGACGGCGGCGGCAGTGCGCAGGTCCGTGAGGTAGCCGTGCTCCTCGAGCAGCAGCTCGGGGACGCCGGTCTCCGCGTTCAGGAGGAGGAACAGGCCGTCGCCGGAGGGGATCCCGCGCTCCCGGTTGTGGTAGAAGCCGGTCGCGACCTTGAGGACCACGTGGCGGGCGCCCTTCAGGTAGGCGCCCTTTACGTGGATTTCGGCGGCGCGATCGCGCAGCTCGGCCACGAGCGGGTCGGGGAGCGTGGCCTCCCCGAGGGCGAGCGCGCGGAACCCGCGCTCCACCGCCGCCACCGCGACCGCGAAGGGGATCCGGTCTCGGAACGCCTCGAGCGGTACGACGCGCATCTCAGTCGGTGAAGATCCGCTTCAGGCCGCGCTCGGTCTCGGCGAGCGCCGCCCGCAGCTCGGCCGTCTCGTTCCCGAAGCCGAAGCGGATATACTGCGGCAGGCCGAAGTGCTCGCCGGGGACGAGCAGCACGCCATGCTCGGCGCGGAGCCGCTCCACCAGATCGGCCCCCGGCACGCGCTGGCGGTATTTCACGAAGCAGATCGCCCCGGCCTCGGGGGGATGCCAGGCGAAGCTGTCGCCGAAACGCTTGAGCCATGCGTCGAGCACGGGGTAGTTGGCGTTCAGGATGCGGCGCGTGCGCGCGAGGATCTGCTCGCGCACCCGCGGCTCGAGCGCCACGCAGGCGAGGTGGTCCGAGGCGCCGGTGGGGCCGATAGTGGTGTAGTCGTGCCGGGCCCACGCCTCGAGGGCGAACTCCGGCGTCGCCACGAGCCAGCCGATGCGCAGGCCCGGGAGGGCGTAGGCCTTGGACAGTCCGTTCACGACCACCAACCGCTCGTAGCTACCCCAGAACGACGGCGTCTTCTTCCCGTCCCGCTCGGCGCCGGTGTAGACCTCGTCGGAGAGCAGCCAGGCGCCGACCTCCCGCACGCGGCCGAGGATGAGCCGGCGCGATTCCTCCGAGAGAATGTGCCCGGTCGGGTTATGCGGGTTGGTGACGACGACGAGCTTGGTGCCCGGGACGATCGCCGCATGTATCTCCTCCGGGGAGGGCTCCCAGCCGCGCGCATGGTGCAGCCGGAAGCCGCGGACCTGGGCGCCGAGGTTCTGCGCCAGGCCGTGGATCTGGAGGTAGTTGGGAAGCATCACGGCGACCTGGTCGCCGGGCTCGATCAGCCGCCAGCAGGCGCAGAAGTTCGCCTCGCTCGAGCCGTTGGTCACCAGGACCTGGTCGGGGGCGGCGCCGGGATAGAGGGCGGCGATCCGCTCCCGCAGCAGGTCGGTGCCGTTCGACTGGCTGTAGCCCAGCCGCACGCCGAGCAGCGGCGGGGTGGGGGCGCCCGCGAGGTCGAGCAGCTCCTGGATGGAGAACGGATGGACGCCGGACTCGGACAGGTTGAAGCGCACCCGGTGTTCCCAGGTGCTCTGCCAGCGCTCGAGCTCGAAAGGATAGAATCGCAACGCAAGCCTCCTGAGCCGTCAGCCATCAGCCATCAGTGAACTGCCCCAGCGCCGCGGGTGTGTCGAGCCAATAGTCGGGGTGCAGGTCGGCGAGGTGGGCGCGGTCGAACGGGCCCCACAGCGCCGCCGCCGTCTTCACGCCCGCGGCGCGGCCGCACTCGATGTCGTGGCGCGAGTCGCCGATGAACACGGACTCCGCGGGCCTTGCGTTGAGGAGCTCGAGGGCCTTGAGGACCGGCTCGGGGTGCGGCTTGGGGTGCGTGACCTCGTCGGCCCCGACGATGGCGTCGAAAGCGTCGCCTAGGTCCGCGACCTTCAGCCCGCGGATCGCACCGCCCCGCATCTTGCTCGTCACCAAGCCGAGCCGCTTGCCGTGCCGCTTGAGCTTTTTCACCTCCGTCACGACGCCGTCGTAGGGCCGCACGAGTGCGTCGTGGTGCGTGAGGTTGTACTCGCGGTAGGTGGCGACCATCGCGGCGATCTCGGTTTCGTCCTGAGTCCATTCGCGGAACTGCACCCACAGCGGTGTGCCGAGGCCCGCCATCCAGGTTTCGTCCGGCGGCTCGAGGCCCCGGTGGATCTTCAAGGTGTGACGGTACGAGCGCAGGATCAGCTCGATCGAGTCGATGAGGGTGCCGTCGAGGTCGAAAAGGAAGGTGGTGAGGGGCACGCCGGAATCTAACCGGGCTCCATGATCACCGCCGCCACGAGCTCCACCGCCGGTGCCGCGGGCGGATCTGTTACCGGCGGCAACGCTTCGTGCCAGGCGAGCAGGTCCCGGATCGCGAGCGCCGTGCGCCGTGCGAGCAGCTCCTCCAGCCGCACTTCCTCCCCGGCCGTCATCCCGAGCGTAAGTCGCGATACCAACCCGTCGAGCGCGACGAGCTCGCGGGCGTCGCCCCGCCGTGCCGCCCGCCGCGCGGCGGAGAGCACCCAGGGGATCAGGCGGCGGGCGAGACGGTCGCGGTCCTCCGCGCGCCACCGCGCGGCCTCGATGGCGGAGAGCCGCTCGCGCACCAGCGGCGCAGCATGACGGATCGCCGCGTCGAGCGCCTCACGGTTTGCCGGCCGCGACTGCGCGGCACACGACACTTCGAGCAACGCGGTCGCCCGAACAGGATCTGCGCGGACGCCCGTGTCGTCTACCATCAGCGTTTCGACGAGCGCCCCGATACGGACGACGAGCACGGCGGCCCGCTCCGCACCACCTACTGTCGCCCACGCGCCCGCGGGAGCGGCTGGGTGTCGCGCGCCGGCAAGCGCCTGTAGCCTGTCGCACCAGTCGAGCGCTCCCGCCGTAACCGGACCGCTGGCGGTCTCGAGCTGCGCAGCGCCGGCCACTGACTGGCGCCCCACCTTGGCGGCCAACCGCTCCTCGAGCCGCAGCGCCCCCGCGAGCGGCTCGGGAGGGAGGAACGTCACGGTCTCGACCTCCTCGTGCGGCGAGCCGAGGCGGTCGATCCGGCCGACGCGCTGGGCGAGCCGCGCCGGGCTCCACGGCAGGTCGTAGTGCACCACGCGCGTGGCGTCCTGGAGGTTCAGGCCTTCGCTCAGCAGATCGGTCGCGATCAAGACGTCCGTTTCGAGCGCGGGCGGGGGCGCGGCCGCGCCTTGCGCACCCGGCGCGAAGGCCGCGAGGACCTCGGCGCGTCGCGCGGGCTCGCGCGCGAACGATCCCGCGCGCCCGAACACCGCAGCGACGCGATACCGATGCTGCAGCCAGCGCACGAGGTAGCGGGCCGTGGCGGCGGCCTCGGTGAACACGATGGTCTTGCCGTCCCGCTCGTGCAGCAGCCGCTCGAGCGTGGCGGCCTTCGGGTCGGCGTGGTCGAAGCCGAGCGCGCGCAGGCCGGCGGTCGCCGCGCGGTCCTCCGGCGCGGGGCACCCGCCTCCGTCGCCCCGGCCAAGCAGCAGCGGGAACAGCGCGAGCTGGAGGTCGGCGGTTTCGGCGCGCGGGAAGAGCCGCTGGAACTCGGACGCGGTGAGCGCACGCCCCTCCTGGGCGGCGGTCAGGGACAGCTCCACGTAGGCGTCGTAGCGCGCGAGGCTCGATTGCAGGGCCGGGAGGCTCGAGGCGAGCCGCCGCAGCAGCGTCAGGCGGAACAGTGTCGCGGCGGCGCCGCCGGAGCGAAGCGCGCCGATACCGGCCACCATGGCGTCGAGCACCGGCGCCGGCGCGGTGCCTGCGCGTATCACTTCGGGCGTACGGCGCCTGGGAAAGCGGACCAGGGGGCCGGCCTCCGCGTAACCGCCGCGCACGCGAGTCCGCGAGCGTGCCACGATAAGCCGTGCGGCCACCGCCGCCAGCACCGCACCGTCACACTCGCCCCGCGCGGCCCGGCGCAGCGACGGGATCCCGAGCGCGGTGAGGGCGTGGTCCCGCAGGAACAGACGAAACAGGGAGAACAAATCGCCGAGGCAATTGTGGACCGGTGTGGCGGTGACGAGCAGCACTCGCGAGCCGACGACGACGGACGCGAGGCCGTGGTACCGCCGGGTGTCGGCGTTCCGGAAGCGGTGGGCTTCGTCAACCACAACGAACTGCGACGGAAAGACACGAACGGAATGCCCGACGCTCGCGGAAGGACGGAAAGAGCGGCGGCTCAAGGCCTCGTGCGTCATCACCCGAGCCGTCATCTCATGCCTGGCGAGCAGGGCCTTCCATTGCGGAACGAGCACGGCCGGCACGACGAGCGTGAGCGGCAAAGGCTGCGCGCAGGCCACCGCCAGCGCGACGTACGACTTGCCCAGGCCAACGGCGTCGGCCAGCAGGGCGCCGCCGAACCGGCCGATGATGGCGGCGAGCCGCTGGGCAGCAGGGACCTGGTGCGGCGCGAGCCACGCCGGCCACGGCGCCGCCGCCACCTCCGCCAGGTCGAGCAGCGCCCGCGCGGCGTGCGCTGCGACCGCCGGCGGGTCCGCGACCCCGCCCGGCCGCAGCAACAACGTGAGCGGCTCGGGGAGCGGGGCGAGGTGCTCAGACAGGATCCGGGGACAAGCGTGCCAGCGCACGGCGGTCAGTGGCGTCGAGGTGGAGGGCGTCGGCGACGAGGGTGTCGTCGCTCTGCCGGCCGGCGCCCAGGGCGGCGAGCGCGTCCCAGACAGAGTCATCGGCTCGCGGCACGGGCAGCGCGCGCACCACGCCGGCGTTGAAGCGCCGGAAGCCGCCGCGCGCCGGATCGGCGCGGAGCCGCGCGAGTGCGGAGAGCCAGCGCGAATTGAAGAGCGCGGCGAGGGCGTCGGCGTCGCGCGGGCCCCGAGTGATGATGCCGTACACGGTGTTGAGTGGCACGACATCGGGGGGCGGTACGGCCGCGGCGAGCGAGCGGGCGAGATCCGGCCAGAGCACGCGATGCTGCGCGAAGGCGAGCGCCGTGCGGAACAACTGCCACGGTGGACCCGAGCGATAGTCCGCGCGGCGGCGCAGGCGCTCGAGGTGGGCCACGAGCCGTGCGGCGATCGCGTCGGGCAGCCGCTCGAGCAGCTTGCCGTCCGGGCCGTACGGCCACAGCAGGTATTGCTCCGGCTCCGCGTGCCAGGCGGCGAGATCGCGCCCGCGCACGGCCGGCCGGGCGCCCGGCGTGCGTCCCTCGACGAGAAATACCTCGTCCGCGCCGGTCTTCACGCCGAGCTGGGGCGTCCAGCGATCGCCCACGACGGGGAGCTCGGCGCGCAGGCGACGCGCGACACGGTCGGCATCGGGGAGCAGGATCCACGGGCCCGCGGCTTGCAGGGCCCGCTGCGCCACCCGTGGCGCCCGGCGTTTGGGGCCGAGCGCCGTCGCCACGCTCGCGTGCGGCACGGGATCGGCGCGCGTCGCGACGAGCGCCATCGGGTAGACGGCCGCGCCGAACGTCCCCGCCGTGGTCTGATCGAGCGGTGCGGCGCGCTCGAGCCGGGCGCCGTGCGCCAGCCGCTGGCGCAGCGGTTCCGCATAGCCGCTCGTCGCGAGCTTGGCGGGGACGAGCAGGGCGGTCACACCGCGCGGCGCCGTCAGCTCCCGCGCCCGGTCCACGAACGCCACCGCGAGATCGGGGAGATGGGCGAAGCCCCGGGTGCCGACCGCGCCCCACGACGGATAGCGCGCCGCGAGCGTTTCCCGGACGCGCGCCGGCACCCGCTCCCCGCGCACCCAGGGCGGATTGCCGACCACGACGTCGAAGCCGCCGCGCGCCAGCAGGTCGCCGAAGTGGGACTCGAAGGAGAAGAAGGGGGCCCCGCCTTCACGACGGAGTTTTCGGGAGGCGATGCGGAGATCGCGGCGGCTCTCCCGGAGACGGGAGAGTCGTCGGCGTTCAGCAGTAGTGAGCCCCCGTCGCCGGCCGAACAGGTCGCGATCCTTCCCGGCGGCGAGGAGCCGCCTGATGGCAGTGTCGAGGCCCGCGATCCCCCGGGTGAACAGCTCCCGGGCGAGCGATGCCTCCGCGCGGGCCAGCTCCGCCGCCGCGGGGCGCTTGGCCGGTCCCGCGAGCGCGAACAGCGCGCGGCGGGCGCTCGCGATCCGCCGCAGCTCCTCCCGCCCGCCGCGCAGGACCGCGCCGCCGAGCGAGGCGGCGAGGGCGAGGGGATCGAGCAGGGCGTCGCCCTGGCGCACGTGTCCGTCCAGGTTCGGCAGCGGGGCCACGGCCGCGAGGTCCGAGGTGTCGTCGTCCGCGATCAGGGCCAACCACAGCCGCAGCTCGGTGAGCCGCACGGCCGTGAGGTTCAGGTCCACGCCGAAGAGCGATCGCGCCAGCACGTCGCGCCGGAGCGTGGTGGCGGGCCCTTCTCCCGCGGCGCGCCGCAGGGCGACGAGCTCTTCCAGCGCGCCCAGCAGAAACGCGCCCGAGCCCACGGCGGGGTCGAGCACGGTCATGCGCCGGAGGTCGGGAGCCGGTGCGGGGGGCCGGCCTTGGTGGACCCATCGCGCTGCCGCCGCGGGCGACAGGCCCAGGCGGTGTGTGAGGGCGGCCTCGAGCGCCGCGCGGACGATCTCCCGCACCAGCGCGGCGGGAGTGTAATAGCTGCCGCTCGCGCGGCGGTCGTCCGGGTCCATAACCCCCTCGAAGACCCTCCCCAGCATGTCAGGCGCGATGAACTTGCCCGCGTCGTCCTCGCGCACCGAGAAGTGGAACCGCTCGAACAGGTCGTCGAAGGCGTCCCGCCACAGGGCGTTACTCCAGGCCGGCGCGCCGTGGCGGCGTTCGAGTGCCGTGGGCTCGAACAGTCCGCCGTTCAAGAACGGCAAGGCCCCGAGCGCGCGCGCCCGGTGCAAGCGCGCCGGTGCGGGTCGGTTGAGGGCGCCGAAGCAGAGCGGGTGCAGGATCGTGGCGTGGAACGGCCGGCGCGCCGCGAGCGCCGCGTCGAAGCGGCGGATCAGGTACCGTCGGTCACCGTCGAGCCATCCCTTCGCCTGGACGAAATAGAGAAACAACACCCGCGTCAGCGCCGTCAGCGAGAGCGCATGACGTTCGGTACGGCCGCTCGGCGCCGGCAGGCGATCGGTGAACCGCTCCAGCACCGCGCGAAACGCGCGGAAGAAGCGCGGCGTGACGCCTTCGCTCGCCAGCGCTTCGGCCGTCCGGAGGCCGAGCGCGAGCGCCGATTCCCCGGGGGCCGGGGCGAGCCGCTCGAGGGTGGCGAGCGCGCGGCCGCTCGGGGCATCGAGCGGGAACACGACGAGGCGGATGTCCAGGGGCCCGGCACGGCTCGTGCGCCAAGCCGCGCACACGAGCCGCCGGGGCGCACCCCCCAAGGCACAGGCGAGCCCGCGCTCGGCGCCCGACGCGAGGCGCCGGGCGGCGGCCCGCGCAGCGGCCTCGGGGTCGGCGGCGTCGAGGGCGAACACGCGGAACGCCTCGTGGCGGGCCACGAGCGCCGCGCGCGTGACCCCGGCGGCCGTCGCGGGCGCCTCGCCGAGCCAGGGCCCGGGTGGTACGGTCTCCCACGCCGCCTGATAGCCGAGCACGCGAAACAGGTCGCGGAGATCGGAGATCTGCTCGGTGCGGGTGAGAAGCTCCCGCAACACCACGGGCCCCTCGGTGAAGAGGGGCCTAAGGTGGCGCTGGTAGGCTCAGGAACTGGTACCGGATTTCGGCGGGGCGGTCCGGAAGAATGCGGAATGCGGAATGCGGAATTGAGGTGGGGGGCTCGACCCTCGCCTAATGATTCCGCATTCCGCATTCGCCATTCCGCTTTTCAGGGACTCCTTCTCAACCGGATGCTCCCGTTCACCGTCCCCAGCTCCAGCCGCCGCCCGCCGTTGCCGATCGTGCCGCGCACCCGTCGCGGCCCGAACCGGCCGGTGACCGTCAGCGGAAAGTCGGACTCGATCTCGCCGTTCACCGTCTCGGCGCGCACCTCCGTGGATAGATCCTCCGGGAGCGTGAGCGTGATCCCGCCGTTCACAGTTCGGAAGTCCACGTCCCCGGACCAGTCGGCGCGGCCCATGGTCGCTACGATTGAACCGTTCACGGTGGAGGCTGCCGCGTACCCGGACGTCGAGACCCGAATCCCGCCGTTCACGGTGAAGAGGGCGACGTCGCTCCGCATGGCGTCGGCGTCGACATCGCCGTTCACGGTCCGCCCCTCGAACCGCACCCCGACCGGCACCTTCACCGTGAAGTCCACGGTCACGTCGTTATTCTCGGTGCTCATGTGGCCCCCGTCCCCCGGGGCGCATTCGTTCTCCTGCCGCGCGCGGCGCGGGGTCGGGTAGACCGCGCAGATCGTCACCCCGCCGGCGTGCTCGATCACCTTGATTTCCACCTCGTCGGGATCGCTGCGCCGGGCGCGCTTCACTGCAGTGACCTCGATCTCGTCGCCACTCGCTGGCTCCGCCTGGATGCCGCCGTTGACGCCCTTGATCTCGAGCACGCCGCCCGAGGCGAGCTTGCCATTCCAGCTGAAGTCCTGCCCGGCCGCCGGTGCGGCGGCGAACGCCGCCAGGCTCACGAAGCTGAGGATACCGATCATCCGCATGGGAACTCTCTCCCTCGTCACTGGTCGTAATTCCGGTTCTTGCCGCGGCGGCCGTCGCGGCGCGCTTCCCCGGGCCGGCGCAGCCGGATGTCGCCGTCGAAGGACTCGAGCTCCATCCGGGCGCTCCCCGAGCCGATGGTGAAGCTGAAGCGCCGCTTGCGCTGCTCGGTGATCTGGACGGGGAAGCTCGCGTCGAACTCGCCCTCGAAGCTCGCGACCGACACAGTCACGTTGGCGCGGTCGGGGATGGCCACCGTGATGTCGCCGTCGTGTGTGGCGAAGCGGTAGCGTCCGGTGTCCCGGATGGCGCCGTCGTAGCTCATGTCGCCGTCCACCGTGTTGGCCTCGACGCTCGCGGACTCGATGCGCTCGAGCACGATGTCGCCGTCCACCGTTTCCGCCACAATCTCCCCCGAGGCCCCGGTGATGCGGATCTCCCCTTCGACTGAATGGGCGTCCACGCGGCCACGCGCGTCGCTGATGGTCACCGCGCCTTCCACCGACTGCAGCGTCACGTTCCCGCTGCCGCCCTGCAGCGTCACGTCGCCTTCGACCGTCTCCGCGGCCACGCTCGCCTGTGTCCCCTCCACTGAGATATCGGTGTAGACGCCCGAAAGATTCAGCGCCATCCACGGCGGCACGGTGATGTCGTACTCCACGAGCTGGGACGGCCCGCGGCGGCCCGCGGAGCGCACACTGACCGTCTTCCCGGTAACCGTGATCTCGATCCGGTCGCGGCTCGAGTGCGAGGCGCGGATCCGGACCCGGCTCTCGTTCCAGGCGCGGACGGCGATCTCCCCGCCGAAGTTGCTCACGTCCAGGCGGGTGCCCGGTTGGACGGCGAAGATCGTGTCGGTCTCCTGCGCCAGCGCCAGGCTGGCCAGCGTCGCCAGGGTCAGCAACATCTCTATCTCCTCTAGCTCCGGGCGGTGGCGAGGGTGTTCGCGCGCCGCAGGAGCTGCAGTTTCCGCCGCATCGTGTCGGCGAGGTGATGGTTCAGATAGGCGTCCGCCGGATCGGCGGCGAGCGCCGCGCGCGCCTGCGCGATCGCCCGGTCGATGAGCGCCAAGTTCTGCTCGAGCACCCGGACGGTCGCGGTGTCGAGGCGGCCGCGGCCGGCAGCGAGCGCCAGCTCCAGCTGGGCGATCGCCTCGTCGTAGCGGGATGCCGCGGTCGGCCAGCGGACCGTCGTGACGGGGCCCGGCGCCGGCGCTTGGGGCGCCACCGCCACCGGCGTCGCCGGGCCGCGCGGCCGGAGCAACAGCCACGCCGAGCCGCCCGAGACCAGCATCAGCGCGACACCGGCGGCGATAGCCTGCGGGATCGAGAAGACCAACCGCCGGCGTGCCCGCCGCTCGGCCAGGCTCACGACCTGGCCGGCGTGGCCGGTCGCGAGCCCGATCCGCGCGGCGATCCCGGGCCACAAGTCGGCGGCAGGCGGCCGGTCTTCGAGCGTCTGCGCCCGAGTCATCACGCGCCGCAGCTCGTCCACGGTCGCGCGGCACGCGGCGCACCCCGCGAGGTGCGCGTCCAGCGCCACGCGCTCCCCCGGCGGCAATTCGCCGTCGAGGTACGCGCTGAGCCGGTCCGTCCACTGGTCGTTCATGTCCTACTCCTTTAGCGCTCGAGATGCTTGCGGAGCGCCATCCGCGCGTGGTGCAGCTGCGACTTCGAGGTGCCCGGCACCACACCCAGCAGCTCCGAGATCTCCTCGTGCTTGTAGCCGGCCACGTCGTGCAGCAGGAACACCTGCCGCGCCCCGTCGGGGAGGCGGCTGATCGCCTCCTCGAAGTCCATGGTCAAATCGTCGGACGTGGGCTGCGCCGGCACGACGTCCAGCACGTCCTCCGCGTTGTGATAGCGGCCGCGGTCCCTGCCGATCGCCTGGCGACGCGCCAGGATCACGTTGATCGCCAGCCGGTACAACCAGGTCCCGAACGCGGCTTCGCCGCGGTAGCTGGGGAGCTTCTCCCAGGCGCGGACGAAGACGTCCTGCGTGATGTCGTCCGCCTGGTCGTCGTCCACCATCCGCCGCACGAGGCTGTGGATGCGGGCTACGTGTGCTCGGTAGAGGCGCTCGAAGGCACGGCCGTCGCCGCTCGCCGCGAGCGCCGTATCAGCCGCTTCCGCATCCGCCGCCGTCGTCGGGTTTCCGTTCAGGGTCGCCACCCCAGGGACCGGGCCTCCCATGCACCCGTTTGGATAGGACGGGAGAACCGAAGGTTGCAAACTGGGATGGCGGGAGGCAGAGGGCTAGAGACGCGCTGAAGCCGGAGTCAGGGATACTTCACCGCTACTTCACCAAAACCAGGCTAAATTGGCGGGCCAAATGAGCCCCACCCTCACAGCCGTGGCCGGCATCGGCCTGCTGCTCGGGTTCCGCCACGCGTTCGAGCCCGACCACCTCGCGGCGGTGTCGACCTTGGCCAGCCGCTCGCCGCGGCTTTCGGCGGCAGCCCAGCTGGGCCTCGCCTGGGCCCTGGGCCACACCGCGAGCGTCGCCGCAGTGGTGCTCACAATCACGGCGTTCGGGTTGCGCTTGCCCGAATCGCTCTGGCCCGCGGCCGACTTCCTCGTCGCCCTGCTGCTCATCTCGCTCGGATTATCGGTGATCACGCGCTACGCGCGCGGGCGCTGGCACCTGCACGCCCACAGCCACGGCGAGGGGGAGGGCCCGCACTTGCACCTGCACCTGCACAGCCACGCGCACGGCGCGTCGCACGCGCACGTGCATCCGCAGGGCGACGCGCGCCGCGCGTTCGGCTTCGGCGTGCTACACGGGCTCGCGGGCAGCACGGCGATTCTGCTGTTGCTCGTCGCCGCGGCCAAGACGCGCGGGGCCCAGCTCGCCTACTTCGCGGCGTTCGGGGTGGGGACGCTGGCCGGGATGCTGGTCGTGTCGCTGGCGCTCGCGGCGGTGGTGCGGCTCGCGTCGCAGCGGGGGACGCGGTGGGCGACGGTGCTGCACGTGGCCACCGCAGTGACGAGCGTGGTGGTGGGGTTCGTGTTGGCCGGAAGAGTAGTGAGCGGGCTCTAGGACCAGCTACCGACTGCCGCTCCGTCGATAGATCCTTCCCCGCCACTGCTTCCAGCGCCGATCACCCCACCCGCTCTCCCTCGACCGCGGCGATTACGGTCGCCCCGGCGAGGTGCCCGGTGACGTTGGTCATGGTGCGGAACATGTCGGGGATGCGGTCGAGGCTGATCAGGATCGTGAGCCCGGAGAGAGGCAGACCGGTGGCCGTGAACGCCGGGAACAGGCTGACGACGCTGCCGGCCGGGACGGCCGCGACGGTCAGCGAGGCGAGGAAGACGGCGGCCCCGGCCTGGAACATCGCGCCGGAGCCGAGCGGGGCACCGTAGAGCTGGGCGATGAACAGCACCGCCACGGCCTGAAACAGCGCGCTGCCGCCGCGGTTGGCGCTCGCGCCCAGCGGCAGAGCGAATCCCGCCACCGCGGGCGAGATGTGCAGGTCGCGGCGGGCGGCGTCGAGCATCATGGGCAGGGTGGCGAGCGAGGAGGTGGTGGAGAACCCCATCAGCATCGAGGGCAGGCCGGCGCGGAGGAAGCGCCCCGGGCGGACCCGCGCCAGCAGCGCGACGGCGGGCAGGTACACCACCGCGATGAACACGCCGCAGCCCAGCACGACGGCGAGGATGAACCAGAGCATCGCCTTCACGAGCGACCACCCGAACTGGGCCACGGTCGGAAGCACGAGCGCGAAGATTCCGAGCGGCGCGAGCCACAGCACCCAGTGCACGACCTTGATCAGCGCCTGAGTGGCGACGTCGGCGAGGTCCGTCAGGGCCGCGCGCTTCTCCACGGGGAGCGCGGCCGCGGCCGCCGCGAAGATCGTCACGAACACGACCAGCGGCAGCAGCGCGCCGTCCACGGCGGCCCGCACCGGGTTGGCCGGGATGAGCTCGACAAGGAACCGCGCCCCGCCTGGGATCTGCTCGGCGGCCTGCCGCAAAGCGCCTTGATCCCCGGCGGTGAGGTCGCGCAGGGCGGCCTGCTGGTCGGGCGACAGGGCGCCGCGTGGGACGAGCAGCGCCCCGACGAGGAAGCCGAGCGCGATCGCGACGAGCGTGGTGCCCCAGTAGAACGCCAGGGTGCGCACCCCAAGCCGCCCCACTTGGCGCAGGTCGCCAAGCCCCGCGACGCCCGCGAACAAGGCCGTGGCGACAAGCGGGATCACCACCATCGAGAGCAGGTTGAGGAAGATGGCGCCGACCGGGCGGACGGCCGCGGCGAGCCACAGCAGAACGGGAGCGTGCGTCGCGGCGGCGACCAGGCCTAGCAACAGGCCGGCCGCGAGGCCAGCGCCCATCCAGACGTGGCTTCTCATCGGGTGTGAGGTAAGATTCATGCCTCTGGCGACTCCCGTCAAACGCAGCTTCCGCCTCACGGGCGCGGACGGCGGCCCCCTCCGCGGGGACGTTCGTTCGGCGGGCGGCGCGCGTCCCGCCGTCGTGATCTGCCACGGGTTCAAGGGCTTCAAGGACTGGGGCTTTTTCCCGCCCCTCGCCGAGCGGCTCGCGCGCGCCGGGTTCAGTGCCGTGTCGTTCAACTTCTCCGGCTCGGGTGTGGGCGAAGACGGGGAATCGTTCTCCGAGCGGGAGCGGTTCGGACACAACACGTATTCCCACGAGCTGCGGGATCTTGAGATCGTGCTTGGGGCGCTGGGGAGTGGGGAGTGGGGGGGGGGAGTGGGGCCGACCGCGATCGGCCTGTTCGGGCACAGCATGGGCGGCGCGATCGCGGTGCTCGAGGCGGCGCGGGACGACCGGATCCGCGCGCTCGTCACCTGGGCGGCGGTGGCGCGGTTCGGCGGCTTGTGGCAGCCCGAACAGGTCCCCGAGTGGCGGCGCACGGGGAAGATCGACGTCGTGAACATGCGCACCGGGGACGTGCTGCCCCTCTACACCGACATCCTCGACGACTGGGAGGCGCACGGAGCAGCCCTCGACGTGACGGGCGCGGCCGGACGGCTGCGCGCGCCGTGGCTGATCGTGCACGGCGAACAGGATGAGTCGGTGCCGGTAGAGGCGGCGCGGAGACTGCATGGCGCGGCGGCCGCCGCGTCCACCGAGGTGCTGCTCATTCCCGGCGCGAGCCACACGATGAACGTCGGTCATCCGTGGCCGGGCGCGAGCCCGGAGGTGGAGCGCGCGTTCCAGGCGACGGCGCACTGGTTCGGGAGGCACCTCGCTTGATGAGCGTCGATCACGCGCGCCGGGCGCTGCTCGATTACCGCCCCCGCACCGACGAGGCGCCGGAAGCGCGGCCCGCCTCCGTTGCGCTCATCCTGCACGACGGCCCCGCTGGGCTCGAGCTGCTGTTGATCAGGCGCGCCGACCGCGCCGACGACCCGTGGTCGGGACAGGTAGCGCTGCCGGGTGGGCGGCGCGATCCCGGCGACGCCGATCTCCTCGCCACGGCGATTCGCGAGACGCGCGAGGAGACCGGCATCGATCTGGCGGCCGCCGAGCCGCTCGGCGTGCTCGACGATCTCTACCCACGCACGCCGCTGCTCCCGCCGATCGTGGTGCGACCGTTCGTGTTCGCCATCGGCGAGCGCCCCCCGCTCACCCTGAGCCAAGAAGTCACCGCGGCGTTCTGGGTGCCGCTCGCCGAGCTGCGCGCGCCTGCGACGCGCCGCGAGATCACGCTCACCATCCGCGATGCCGAGCGGACGTTCCCGGGTTATGTGGTGGGGGAGTATGTGATCTGGGGGATGACGGAGCGGATTGTGACGCCGTTTCTTGATCTACTCAGTGGCTAAGCGGCTCAGTGGCTAAGTTGGCAGCGGAGCAAACTTAGTCGCTTAGCCGCTTAGCCCACTTGTAGTTATCCAAAATCCACATTTTCGCTTGACAATATCTCATAATTAGGCTAGGCTAATCAGCGCCAAGGCCGATCATCTAAGCCGCTTCATGAAAGGCTGCTAGCTGACGGCTGACAGCTGCGGTTTCCGCGCCTTTCCGGCAGGGAGAATCCGGCATGCACGCAACGTTGCGAGACGCTCCGACACCGCTCACGCGGTCGGTCGAGGACTACCTCAAGGTGATCTACCATCTCTCGAGCCAGGGCGGGTTCGCGTCGACGAGCGACATCGCGGCGATGCTCGAAGTGGCTCCGCCGTCGGTGAGCGGCATGGTGAAGCGGCTCTCCGAGACCGGGCTGATCGAGCACGTCCCATATCGCGGTGTGCAGCTCACGAACCAAGGGCGGCGGGCGGCGCTCCGCATGATCCGCCGTCACCGCATCCTCGAGGTCTACCTCACGCAGCAGCTCGGCTACGACTGGGACAACGTGCATGAGGAGGCCGAGCGGCTCGAGCACGCGGTGTCGGACGAGCTGATCGAGCGGATGGCCGGCGCGCTCGGCGACCCGCACTACGACCCCCATGGCGCACCCATCCCGACACCTGGCGGCGAGATCGAGGAGGCCGAGCTAATCACGCTCGCGGACGCGCCGGTGGACGGGGTGCTGGAGCTGCGCCAGGTGAACGACGACGATCCCGCGCGGCTGCGCTATCTCGCCGATCAAGGACTCACGCCGGGGACGCGGCTGACAGTCCTCGAGCGGCAGCCGTTCAACGGGCCGACGACGGTGCGCATCGGGGCCGCCACACGCGTGGTGGGGCGCGAGCTGGCGCTGGCGCTGTGGTGTCGGGGGGTGCAAGCATGACCCGGGTATCCCGCCGTGAGGCGCTGAAGCGCGGCCTGCTTGGCGTGGCGGGAGTCGCATCCGGTGCGACGGTCGCCAAGGCCTCCGCCCTGGGGGTCCACACCGACCCTCACGCCGTGATGACGGGCGGCCTGCCGGCGGAGGCGGGGATCGATCCCATCGCCTTCGTCACCGATTTCGATTACGGCGAGGTCAGCCGGCGGCCCGACGGGCAGACCGTGCGTGAATACCGGATCACCGCCATGGAGCGGACCATCGAGCTGATGCCGGGCTTGTTCTATCCGGCTTGGACCTACAACGGCCGCGTGCCGGGCCCCACGCTCCGCGCCACCGAAGGCGACTTCGTGCGGGTGCACTTCCACAACGCGAGCCCGCACGAGCACACGATGCACTTCCATGGCTTTCACGCGGCGCGCATGGATGGCGTGTTCGAGCAGGTGCCGCCGGGGGAGACTTTCGTCTACGAGTTCGAGGCGCGGCCCTTCGGGCTGCAGGTCTACCACTGCCACACGATGCCGATCAAGCGGCACATCGGGAAAGGCTTGTACGGCGCGTTCATCATCGACCCGAAGGCGCCGCGGTCGCCGGCGCATGAGCTCGTCATGGTGATGAACGGCTTCGACGTGAACTTCGACGGCGAGAACGAGGTCTACGCCGTCAACACGGTGCCGTTCGCCTACCAGGCGCGCCCGATCCCGCTCCGGCGGGGCGAACTGACCCGCATTTACCTCGTCAACATGCTCGAGTTCGACCTGATTAACTCGCTGCACATCCACGCGAACTTCTTCCGCGTGTTCCGGACCGGGACGTCGCGCGAGCCCCAGGACTTCACCGACACGATCATGATGGGCCAGGGGGAGCGTCACATTCTCGAGTTCACCTACCACGAGACCGGCAAATTCATGTTCCACGCGCACCAGTCCGAGTTCGCGGAGCTCGGCTGGATGGGGCTGTTCGACGTGCGCGACGAAGGGGTGGCGGCGGAATGATGGCGACGCGCCGATGGCTGTGGTTCGCACTGCCGCTCGGACTGCTCGCGGCGCTGTCCCTGCTGGTCGTCAAGGGCGGTACCCTCTCGTCGCTGCGGCGCGGGCTGCCGCCGGTCGAGCAGCTCGCCGTGGATCAGGTGCGGCTCACTCCAGGGCACATCGTCGTGGGGGTCGTGAACGGCGGCCCCGATCCCGTGACCTTGGCGCAGGTGATGGTGGACGACGCGTTCTGGACCCACGCCGTGGCGCCGCAGCGCACCATCCCGCGGCTCGGCCGGGCGACCGTGGACATCCCCTATCCCTGGGTCGAGGGCGAGCCGCATCACCTGAAGCTCGTCACGTCGAACGGGGTGACGTTCGACCACGAGATCGCCGTCGCCGCCACGACCCCGGCCGCGGACGCGCGCTATTTCCTCAGCTTCACGCTCGTGGGGCTCTACGTGGGGGTCCTGCCGGTCGCGATCGGCCTGGTCTGGCTCCCATTCCTCAAGCGGCTCGACCGCCGATGGATCCACTTCGCCCTCGCGCTCACGGGCGGGCTGCTCGTCTTCCTCGCTTTCGAGGCGCTGCAGGAGGCGCTCGAGACGGCCGAATCCGTTGCCGGCGCGTTCCAGGGCACGGGGCTGGTCGCGCTCGCCACGATCGGAACGTGGCTCCTGCTCCAGGCCTTTTCGGGAAGGGGGAAAGGGGAAGGGGGAAGGGGAGACCGGATCCGGCTTGCCTTCCTCATTGCCCTCGGCATCGGCCTCCACAATCTCGGGGAGGGGCTCGCCATCGGCGCGGCGTACGCGCAGGGGGCGGTGAGCCTCGGCGCGTTTCTGATCGTCGGGTTCATGATTCACAACACGACGGAAGGCCTCGGCATCGTCGCGCCGATCGCGCAGGACGAGCCGCCGCTCCGCACCCTCGCGCTCGCCGGGCTGCTCGCCGGCGGGCCGACCATCCTCGGCGCCTGGCTCGGCGGCCTCGCCTACTCGCCACTGCTCGGCACGCTGTGCCTGGGCGTCGGCGCGGGCGCCATCCTCCAGGTGCTCGGTGTTCTGCACAAGGTCGTCGCGCGGGAGACGCAGGGGGCGATCTGGACGCCCCTCAACGCGTTGGGCGTAGCGGCGGGACTGGTGATCATGTACAGCACGGGACTGCTCGTCGCTCAGTGAGCAGACAGATCGGCAGGGCCTCAAATGGAGCGCGAGTGAAGCGACTGACCCTTTCGACCGCCGTGATCGCAGGCATCGCGCTGGCGAACCCGCAGGTGGCGCCCGCCCAGGAAGCAACGGAAGCGCCGGCCATCGCCGACAACAGCTTCCTGCTGGAGGAGGGATACAACCAGGAAGCCGGCGTGGTGCAGCACATCAGCGCGTTCCTGCGGTCTCGGAACGATGGGTCCTGGGTCTACACGTTCACCCAGGAGTGGCCGCTCTTCAGCCAGAAGAGTCAGTTGAGCTTCACCTTGCCGGTGCAGCGGCTCAGGACCGGCGCGGCGGCTGCCACCGGCATCGGCGACGTGGCGCTCAACTACCGCTATCAACTCGCGGGCGTGGAGGCGCGAGCCTCCGTCGCCCCGCGGCTCTCACTGTTGCTGCCGACGGGGGCGGATGGGCGGGGATTCGGCACCGGCGCGTTCGGCGTGCAGGCGAACCTCCCGGTGAGCGTGACGCTCGGACCGCGGCTCGTGACCCACTGGAACGCCGGCGCCACCGTGATCCCCTCGGCGAAAAACGCGGTCGGCGCGGAGGCGACCACCACCGGGTACAACCTGGGTGCGAGCGTGGTGTGGCTCCTGCGTCCCACCATCAACTTGTTGCTCGAGGTCGCGTGGGCGCGGTCCGAGGCGGTGACCGGTCCCGGGGTCACGGCGGCGAGCGACTCTTGGTTCGTCAGTCCCGGTCTCCGCTGGGCCCATAACTTCTCCGGCGAGCTCCAGATCGTCCCCGGGATCGCGTACCCCATTGGGGTGGGGCCGAGCCGTGGGGAGGACGGGATCTTCTTCTATCTCAGCTTCGAGCATCCGTTCTAAACAACAAACACCTTCGTCGCACTACATCGTGAACTACGACCCTGATTGACGCCGGCGTTCGACGTCGTTGTTCGACGTCGTTAGGAGTTGCTCCTCGCCTGCTCCAACGCCCGCAGAATCGCGCTGAGTCTCCGGTCCCTGGCTTGTCGCAACATCCCGATCTGCCCCTCGTACGCGCGCTCGATCGTGTGGATCAGGGCGCGCTGCTGCTCGGGCTCGAGCTTCTGCCAGCTGGCGAGGGTGGCCCACCAGGATTCGAAGCTCGCGAGCAGCTGCTGCAGGAAGAGCGGCACGCCTCCCTCCCGTGCGGCGAGATGATAGGTGAGGTGGGGTCCCGCCGCCGCCCAACCGAGCGCGGGGCCGAGGGAGACCGCGCGGTCGAGGTCGTCGACCTCGATCACGCCGCTGAGCACCAGGTCGATGCACTCGCGCCAGACCGCCGCCGCGATGCGCCCGACGACGTGGCCGGGCACCGCCTTCTTCAGGATGATCGGCATCCGGCCGAGGAACCGGAGGTAGTCCTTCGCGCGCGCCAGCGCCTGCTCCGACGTGCGCCCGCCGGGGACGATCTCCACCAGGGGGATCAGCTCCGGCGGATTGAGCGGGTGGGCGACGAGACAGCGGTCCTGGCGCCGGCAGCGGGCGAAGATGTCGGTGGGCGGCAGGCCGCTCGAGGAGCTGGAGAGCAGGGTGGCCGGGCCCGCCACCTGCTCGATCAGGTCGAGCACCTTCTGCTTCGCGATCAGGTCCTCGTTGATCGCCTCGATCACCCAGTCGGCGTCCTGCACGGCCTGTAGGAGGCTGCGCCCCTGATGGAACTCGAGCAGCCCGCGCTCGACGATCCCGTGCGTGGCGCGCTCCAGCGCGACGAGCGCCCGTGCGCGGCGCGGCACCTCCTCCCACGCCTTCTCCGCCGCCCGCGCGTTGGAGTCGAAGATCGTCACCGGCCAGCCCGCCACGGCGCAGAGAGCGGCCCACCCGGTGCCGATGTCGCCGGCGCCGATCACGGCGACCTTGCGGGGCAGCTCGGTCACGTGGTCCCTCCGATCAGCGAGCCGGCGAGCCAGGGCAACACCCGCTCGAACAGCAGCGCACGCACCGGCTCCGCGCGCACGTCACTCGCCACCTCCGCCCGCGCGCCCTCGGGGTGCACCCTGGTCCGGCCGCGCTGGTCGCCGTCCTCGAGGCCCACCGCGAGCCGCAGGTGCTTGAAGCTCAGCACGCCCGGTTGCACCAGCTCGGCGATCGGCAGAACGTCGTTGATCACGCAGCCGTCGAGCCGCTCGTACTGGCGGTGGAACTCGAGGTAAAAACGCAGCGCCTCGTGCACCCAGCGGGCCCGCGGATCCTCCACCTGGCCAAGCCGCGCGATCTCCTCGCCGGTGAGCACCAGCCGCCGCGTCACGTCGAGCCCCACCAGCTCGGTGGGGAGCTCGGCGCGGAGGACGGCGTCGAGCGCCTCCGGATCGCACCAGGCGTTGAACTCGGAATGGGGCGTCGTGTTGCCAGCCGCCTCAAGGGTGCCGACCATCGCGAGGTGGCGCGCCACCTTCGCGCGGACCAGCCCGGGGTCGCGGCGCAACGCGAGTGCGAGCCCCGTCAGCGGCCCGAGGGTCACCAGCGTGACCGGCTCCGGCTGCCCGGCGAGGAGGCGGTCGAGCGGGCGCACGTAGTCGAGCACCACGCCCGGTGGGGACACCTCGGCGTACCCCAGTCCCGATGGGCCGTGCGTCTCGAGGGCGACCGCGAGCGCGCGCCGCAACGGCCGCCGCGCGCCGATCGCGAGCGTGACGCGCTTCCCGGCTCGACGCAGTACCTCAACGGCGTTCCTGTACGCATGCTCGACGACGGTGTTGCCGTAGGATATCGATATACCGCGCACGTCGAGCTCCGGCGACGCCAGGGCCAGTCGCAGGGCCAGCATGTCGTCGATGCCAGGATCCGTTTCGATGATCAGGGGGAGAGGCATTACGCGGGGACGAGGGACGAGGGACCAGGGATGGGTAGCACGGCGTAAAGCCTAGGGCGCGGCGATCTCCTTGGCAATGGTCGCGTGGAGGCGCTGGAATTCGGCGCTTCCGCCGAAGCCGAAGATGCGCTCGATGATCCGCCCCCGACGGTCGAGCAGCACCGAGTACGGCAGGCCGCGGTAATGGTACCGGTACTTCATGCGCCCGCCGCCCACGAGAATCGGGAAGGGCGGGTCGAACACGCGCACGAACGCCAGCATCTTGTCCTGGTCCACGTCGTCGGAGATGGCGGCGATCGCGAAGTCCTGCCGGTCGAACTCGCGGTACAGCCGCGCCATGTGGGGGAACTCCAGGCGGCACGGGTCGCACCACGATGCCCAGAAGTTGACGAGGGTGACCTTCCCGGCGAATCGCGCGAGCGTCACCGTGTCGCCCTGCAGTCCCGGCAGCGCGAACGCGGGCGCGAACGGCTCGCGGCCGGCTGGCGCCGTGCCGGCGAGCAGGCTGTCGGCGTCGAACGTGACGATCGTGCCGTCCTCCCGCAGCGCCACGGCCGTCTCGCGGGGGCCGAGCTGGCGGGTGACGAGGATCCGCCCCG
>JACOVF010000141.1 GCA_016177465.1 Gemmatimonadota bacterium | reverse complement strand
CGGCCCCCGAGCCGAAGCTCCTCACCATTCAGCCCTGGGATAAGGCGATCCTCAAGACGATCGAAAAGGCGATCCTCGCCTCCGACTTAGGCCTGACCCCCTCGAACGACGGTCACCTCATCCGCATCCCGCTGCCGCCGCTCACCGAAGAGCGGCGTAAGGAGCTGGTGAAGGTGGTGCACAAGTTCGCGGAGGAGGGGCGGGTCGCGATCCGGCACGCCCGCTCCGATGCGATCACCAAGATCAAGAAGACCGAGCACGTCTCGGAAGACGAGAAGAAGCACGCGGAGAGGGACATGCAGAAGCTCCACGACGACCACCTCAAGCTCGTGGACGCGGCGGTGAAGGCCAAAGAGGCGGAGATCATGGAGGTCTAAATGGCCGACGACCTCCTCGACCAGATCCGCCTCAACGGCGCCGTCCCCAGCCACGTGGCTGTCATCATGGACGGGAACGGACGCTGGGCACGGGAGCGTCACCTGCCCCGCCCGCTCGGGCACCGGGCGGGGATGAAGGCGGTGCGCGAGGCGGTGGAGGGCGCCATCGAGGCGAGCGTCGACGTGCTCACCCTGTTCGCCTTCTCCGAGGAGAACTGGCAGCGGCCCGCCACTGAGATCTCGGCGCTCATGGACCTCCTGGAAGAGTACATCGCCAAGGAGGCGAGCGAGCTGCGGGAGCAGGGAGTGTGCGTCCACGTGCTGGGCGACCGCGGCCGGCTGGTGCCGTCGGGGCGCGCGGCGGTGGAGCGCGTGGAGCGCGACACCTGCGAGGGGAAGCGCCTCACCCTGAACCTCTGCATCTCGTACTCGTCCCGCAGCGAAATCGCCCGGGCGGCCCGGCTCCTGGCCGAGGAGGCGCTCAAGGGCACCCGCAGGCTCGAGCAGATCGACGAGGAGGCGATCCGCGAGAGGCTCTACACGGCGCCGTGGCGCGACCCCGACCTCCTGATCCGCACCTCCGGCGAGCAGCGCCTCTCGAATTTCCTCCTCTGGCAGCTTGCCTACACCGAGCTGTACATGACTCCGGTGCTGTGGCCCGACTTCACGCGCCGGACCCTCTTCGAAGCCATCCTCGACTATCAGCGGCGCGAACGACGGTTCGGCAACGTCACGGCCTGATGTCCGGGAATCTGGTCAAACGCATCGCCTTTTCGGTGGTGGCCATTCCATTGGCGCTCGTCGTCATCTGGAAGGGCGGCTGGCTGCTCGTGGCCGTGCTTGCCCTCCTCGGCGGGCTGGGCACCCGCGAGATCTATGACCTTGCCCACCGGCAGGGCATCGAGGCGCTGCGGTGGCCGGGTCTCATCGGAGCGGCGGCGATGCCGGTGGCCGCGTATCTCACCACGGTGGGAAACCCGCCACGGCCGGCGTACGCGATGCTCGCGGCGATCTGGGTGATGAGCATCTTGGTCGCGGCGATGACGCGGGGACCCGCGCGGCGCCCCCTTCCGGCGGTGGCCGTGACGACGTTCGGTGCCGTCTACGCCTCCGGGCTCCTCTCGTTTGTCGTCTGTATCCGGCACGGCCTCTTCAGCGCCGAAAGCCCGCTCGGCTATACCGCGCTGGTGGTGTTCCCGCTCGTGCTCACCTGGATCTGCGACACCAGCGCGATGGCGGCGGGGAGCGCGTTCGGTGGCCCGAGGCTGGCCCCGGTACTCTCCCCGAAGAAGACTTGGGCGGGCGCGATCGGTGGAACCGTCGGCGCCCTCGCCGCCGCTTGGTGCCTCGGCCGCTACATCCTTCCCCGGCTCGACCTCCGGGGGATGAGCGACGGGCAGGTGCTGGGCGTCGGTCTGATGGTGGCCGTCGCTGGCCAAATGGGGGATGTTGCCGAATCGCTCTTCAAGCGGGAGGTAGGAGTGAAGGACTCCTCGTCCCTGATCCCGGGGCACGGCGGCGTCTTGGACCGGCTCGATTCGCTCTACTTCGTCGTGCCGGCCTCCGCGGTGCTCTTCACACTGTACGGGTTCCTGTGACCATCGGCGTTGCGATTCTCGGTTCCACCGGATCGATCGGCTGCTCGGCGCTGCAAGTGCTCACGCGCCAGCGCGATCGATTCCGCGTCGTGGCCCTCACTG
>JACOVF010000137.1 GCA_016177465.1 Gemmatimonadota bacterium | reverse complement strand
TGTCGCGCCCGAGCCGGGCCCACAGCTCCTCAGCGAGATGCGGCGCGTAGGGCGCCAGCATCACCAGTAGCGGTTCCACAGCGTTCCGCATTCCACTATCCGCGATCCGCAATGTGTTGACGTACTCCATCATCGCCGCGATCGCCGTGTTGTAGCGCAGCTCCTCGGTGTCGGTGGTGACCTTCTTGATCGTCTGGTGCAGCTTCTGCTCGACCACCGCCGGCAGATCCGACCCCGACCCCGGGCGCAAGCCCGGGGTGCCGGGGGTCAGCGGGGTCAGTGCCGCCTCGTGGGCCAGCACCCAGACCTTCTCGAGGAACCGCCGGATCCCGGTGATCCCCTCGTCGCGGAAGTCCCCGCCCTCCTGGAAGGGCCCGAGGAACATCAGGTACATCCGGAACGTGTCGGCGCCCCACTGCTGGATGTAGGCGTCGGGGATGACCACGTTGCCCCGCGACTTGGACATTTTCGCCCCGTCCTTCACGATGAGCCCGTGGGCCCGGAGCTTGGGGAACGGCTCCTCGAAGTGCACGTGGCCGAGCTCCTGGAGCACCATCGTGATGAACCGGGAATAGAGGAGATGGAGCACGGCGTGCTCGTTTCCGCCGATGTAGGTGGTAACGGGGAGCCACGTCTTGGTCCGCTGCGAGTCGAACGGCCGGTCATCGAACTCCGTCGAGGGATACCGGAGGTAGTACCACGAGGAGTCGAGGAACGTGTCCGACACGTCGGTCTCGCGGCGCGCGGCGGCCCCGCACTGCGGGCACTTCACGTTGTACCACTCGGCGTGCCGCGCGAGCGGACTCACCCCCGTGTCGTCCGGGCGGAAGTCCTCGATGAAGGGAAGCACGACCGGCAGATCCTGCTCGGGCACGCCTACCGGCCCGCACTTGTCGCAGTAGATGATCGGGATCGGCGGGCCCCAGTAGCGCTGCCGCGAGATGCACCAGTCGTGGAGCCGGTACTGGACCTGCGCCTTGCCGAGCCCGCGCGCTTCCAGCCACCGCGTGATCGCCGGGCGCGCGTCCTCCGAGCGCCGCCCCGTGAACTGCCCCGAGTTGACGAGCACGCCTTCGTCCGCGCAGCTCGCGTCGAGGGGGGACGCCCCCTGGTTGTGGCGCCGGAGCGCCTCCTCGGGCGACTCGCCCGGCTGCATCCGGAAGATGACCTCACGGATCTCGAGGCGGTGCTGCTTGGCGAATTCGAAGTCGCGGGCGTCGTGCGCCGGCACGCCCATGATCGCGCCGGTCCCGTATTCCATGAGCACATAGTCCGCGGTCCAGATCGGGATACCCTCGCCGCTGGCGGGGTTGCGGGCGTAGGAGCCGAGGAATGCCCCGGTCTTGGCCTTCTCGCCGATGCGGCGAGCGACCACGTCCTTCGCCGCGACCTCGCGCTGGTAGGCGTGCACCGCCGGGCGCCGCTCCGCGGCGGTGAGGACCTCCACCAGCGGGTGCTCGGGGGCGAGAACGAGGTACGTCGCACCGAATACGGTGTCGGGCCGGGTGGTAAAGACGGTGATCTGCTGCCCGCTCGGCGTCTCGAAGATCAGCTCCGCGCCCTCGCTCTTGCCGATCCAGTTGCGCTGCATCGCAGCGGTGCTCGCGGACCAGTCGAGCGTGTCGAGGTTCTTCAGGAGCCGTTCCGCGTACTCCGTGATGCGGAAGAACCACTGCTCGAGGAAGCGTTGCTCCACGAGCGCGTCGCAGCGTTCACACCGGCCGTTGATGACCTGCTCGTTCGCGAGCACCGTCTTGTCCTTCGGACACCAATTCACCGCCGCGCGCTTCTTGTAGGCCTTTCCCGCCTTGAAGAGCTGGAGGAAGAGCCACTGCGTCCACTTGTAGTACCCGGGATCGGTGGTGGACAGCTCGTGGCGCCAGTCGAACATCCCGCCGAAGCGCCTGAGCTGGCGGCGGAACGTGTCGATGTTGCGCGGGATCAGCTTCGCCGGGTTCGTGCCGACGGCGAGCGCATAGTTCTCCGAGTGGATGCCGAACGCGTCGAAGCCGATCGGCTCGAACACGTCGCAGCCCTGGAGTCGCTTGAACCGGCCGAAGATGTCGGCGCCGGTGAACGCGAACATGTTCCCCACGTGCAGCCCCTCGGCCGACGGATACGGGAACATCATGAGGTTGTAGAACGGCCGACTCGGGCGGTCGAGGTCGGGGTCGTTGGTGTGTCGCTCCACCCAGTGGGCCTGCCAAGCCGCCTCGACGGCAGCCGGATCGTACGTCGGGATGTCACGCATAAGTGACTGAAACTTAACGGACTTGCCCCACTGAGAAACCCTCGGTAGCTTCGCCCAACCAGCCAGATGGCCCGCCACTTCCAGCGGAACCGGCAACGCTTCCTTCTCATGGGGGCGGGCGTCGCGATCGCCGTCGTCATCGCCCTCGCCTGGGCCGCCAGCGCCCGCACCTCTGCGATGCTGCGTCGCCAGGCCGACGAGCGGGGCCGTGACGTGGCGACGCGCGTGGCGGCCCTCGTGACCCAGTATCTGCGGGAGCGGCGCCGGGAGGCCGAGATCCTCGCCGCGTCGCCGACCGTCGTGGCGGCCGCCCGCCGGGCCACCGAGGACGCGGCTCGCCGCCGGCTCGACCAGCTCGACGTGCCATCACTCGAGCGCCTGTTCGCCCAGCGCCGGATGCTGGGCGGCGATCCTGACCTCCGGGACTACCTCCGTGGCTATCCTCAGCGCTCCGACTTCGTCGAGGTATTCTTCACCGAGGGGCACGGTTTCACCGTGCTGGCGTCGGGGATCACCAGCGACTTCGTCCAGGCGGACGAGGGCTGGTGGCGGCAGGCTGTGGCGGAGGGAACCTTCGAGGGCGAGCCGGCATTCGACTCCTCGGCCGCGGCGGTGTCGCTCGAATACGACGTCGCGATCCGCACGCCGCGCGTGCTCCGGCCGGTCGGTGTGCTGAAATCGGTCTTCGCCCTCGATCGGATCTCCCGCTTGCTCGCCGCGTCGGACCCGGGCGGCAACACCCGGCTCCAGGTCGTGGACAACCAGGGCCGCCTGATCGTGACGCCGGACCATGGCGAGCTGCTCCAGCCCCTCTCCGAGGGGGACCAGATCCCTCGCCAGGACCGCCCCACCACTTCCCAGGTCCGCACCACGGCCGGGGAGGAAGTGGTGGTCGCGGTGCCCGCGAACAACGGCAAATGGTGGGTGTTGTTCCGACAACCGGCGGCGAGCGCCTACGCGGCGGCGCGCGCCCTGCAGCGCAGCATCTGGATCGGTGCGGTCGTGCTGCTGGTGTTCACGCTGGGCATGCTCGCCGGGCTCGCCGCCTGGCTGAACCAGCGCGTCACGCAGCCGGTGAAGGCGGCTGGGGCCATCGCGAGCCGTGTCGCGGGCGGGGACTTGTCGGTCTCGGTCGCGACGGAGCGCGCCGAGACCGCCGAGGTGGGCGAGCTGCTGTCGTCGGTGCACTCCATGGTGTTGGCGCTGCGCAAGCTGGTGGGGGCGATCCGCAGCGCCGCGGACGAGGCCGCTGCGATGGCGGCGGAGATCTCGGCCTCCACGCAGGAAATGAGCGCGTCCACCGAGGAGATGGCGTCCACCTGCCAGGAGCTGTCGCGCCGCGCGGGCGAGCAGGCTCAGTTGGTGCGCGCCGCGGCCGACGACGCCGCCCGGATCCTCCAGATCGCCACCATCCTCGCCCAGGGCGCGGACGAATCAGCGCGCCGCAACGCCGACCTGTCGACCATGGCCCGTGGCCACAAGGAGGCGCTCGACCAGAGCGCCGCCCAGCTCGCCCGGCTGGCGGAGGAAGTGGAGAAGGGGGCGGAGGAAGCGGATGCGCTGGCGCAGGCGTCGACCGAGATCCAGAAGTTCGTCACCCAGGCCAAGACCGTGGCCACCCAGACCAACATGCTGGCGCTGAACGCCGCGATCGAGGCCGCGCGCGCCGGTCAGCAGGGCCGGGGCTTCGCGGTCGTCGCGGACGAGGTGCGCAAGCTGGCCTCGCTCGCCGCCGCGTCGGCGGGGGACACGGCGGACACCGTGCGCGGGGTGTTGGCGCGGGTGCAGGCGACACGCGCGCGCCTCGTGCGCCTGGCGCAGGGCGGCGCCGCTGCGCGCGAAGCGGCGCAGCTTGCCGCGCAAGGGCTCGCCACTTTGGCGGGCGAGGCCGAGGCGAACGACGCCTGGAGCCGCGAGATCGCGAAGTCGGCGGGGGAAGCGCGGAAGCTGGTGGAAGAGATCGCGGCGCGGTTGGCACAGGTGGCGCAGGGCACCGACGGGCTGCTCGCCTCGGCGGAGGAGATCGCGGCGTCGAGCGAGGAGCAGAGCGCGTCGACTCAGGAGATCGCGTCGTCCGCCAACCAGCTGGCCACGGCGGCCGACAATCTCACGGGGGCGGTGAAGACGTTCCGGCTGCTCGCCGACGAGCAGGAGGCCCGCCGCCAGGCCGCGGACTAGACATCACAGACGGCTTTCAGTCCCCGAACTGGACCAACCTCACTTGCAGGATATCTGGCATGCGCTGCAGATCGTCCAGGACGCCGTCGGTCAGCGCCTGGTCCACGGTGATCGCGGCCAGGGCCTCGGCACCGGGCCCCGCGCGCCGAGCCTGGTGATAGCTCCCGATGTTGATGCGCGCCCCGCCCAGCACCGTCCCCACGCGGCCGATCACGCCGGGCACATCGCGGTTGCGGATCACCAGCAGCCACCCCTCGGGCGCGACGTCCACCTGAAAGTCGTCGATGCGGATCACCCGCCCGCGGCTCGAGCCCACGAGCGCGCCCGCGACGCCGGTGCGGCCCTGCGGCGTCTCGACCCGGACCCCCACCGTGGTCTCGAAGCCCGGGAGGGCGGCGCCCGTCTTGCGCGCCACCTCGATGCCCCGTTCCTCGGCGATCAGCAGCGCGTTGACGAGGCTGACGGGCTCGACGCCAAGCCCCGCGAGCAGCCCCTCGACCGCGGCGATTTGGACCGGCCGTGGCGCGGCCTCGTCCTTCCCCCCGTAGGCGACATCGATGGCGGTCACCGGGCCCTGGGCGAGCGCGCCCGCCAGTCGCCCGAGGCGGCGGGACAGCTCGAGCAGCGGCCCGAGCCGCCGCAGTAGGTCGCCGCTGATGCCGGGGACGTTGACCGAAAATGACAGGTCCCCCTCGAGCAGCGCGTTGCGCACCGCGGTGCAGATCTCGACCGCCACCCGCTCCTGCGCCTCGGCCGTGGAGGCGGCGAGGTGCGGCGTGAGGATCACTCGCTCGAGATCCCGGAGCGGCGAATCGGCCGGGAGCGGCTCCACCGCGAACACGTCGATCGCCGCGCCCGCGATGCGCCCCGCCGTGATCGTCTCCGCCAGCGCCTGCTCGTCCACCAGCTCGCCGCGCGCCGTGTTCACGAGGAATGCCGTCGGCTTCATGAGCTTCAGGCGCTCGGCGTTGATGAGATGGTGGGTCTGTTCGGTGAGGGCAACGTGCAGCGTGACGACGTCGGCCATGCGCAGCAGCTGCTCCAGGGAGAGGAGCTTCGCTCCCATCTCGGCGGCGCGCTCGGCGGAGAGGTAGGGGTCGTGCGCGACTACGGTCATCCCGAACGCCTTGGCGATCTGCGCCACGTGGCCGCCGATCCGACCCAGCCCCACCACGCCGATCGTCTTGCCGCGTAGCTCCGTGCCCTCGAACGGCTTGCGATCCCACCGCCCGCGCCGCATCGCCTCGGCTGCCCAGGGGATGTGGCGCACCAGGGAGAGCAGCAGCCCCATGGCGTGCTCGGCCGCGCTCACGGTGTTGGCCCCGGGGGCGTTCATCACCGCGATGCCGCGCCGCGTGGCTGTGGGGACGTCGATCGTGTCCACGCCCGTCCCCGCGCGCGCGATCACCCGCAGGTGCGGGCCGTAATTGAGCAGGTCCGCCGTCACCCGCGTCTCGCTCCGTACCACGAGGGCGTGCGCCGCCCCGAGCGCGTGCTGCAGCTCCTCCCGTCCCTTCCCGGCGAGGTTCACGACCTCAATGCCCGGGGTCTCGGCGAGCAGCTTGAGGCCGCTCTCCGCCACGCGGTCGGCGACGACGATGCGGTGGGTCACCCTAAAGGACTCCCTGCGGTCGCGCGAGCGCCCGAGCCAGGACCGCCAACAGTTCCTCCAGGGCCGCGACCGTGTGGTCTCCCATGTGGCCGATGCGGATGGTCGTGTCCTTCAGGGCGCCGTACCCCGACCCGATGGTCCACCCCTGCTCCTTCAGCGCGCCGACGACGTCCTTGGCGCTCTTGCCGGCGGGAAGTTTGAGGCAGGAGACGGTCCAGCTGCGCCGCCCCTCGCACGGCAGAAACGCGATGCCCCGCTCGGCGGCCCAGGCCTCGACGCACCGGCGCATCGCCTCGTGGCGGCACCAGCGGGTCTCGACGCCCCCGTCCCGCTCGATGCGGTCCATCTGCGCCTGGAGCGCGTAGACCAACGACAGGGCCGGCGTGTTGGTGGGTTGAAACTTGAGGGTCGCCTGTTCGAAGCTCACGAGATCGAAGTAGAGGCCGCGGCCCTCGAGCGTCCTGGCGCGTTCCATCATGCGCGGGCTGGCGACGCCCAGGGCCAGCCCCGGGGGCAGCGCGAGCGCCTTCTGGGAGCCGGTAAAGGTGAAGTCGAGGCCCCACCGATCGGGCTCCACCGGCGAGCCGGCCATCGAGGTCACGGCGTCCACGAGCAGCAGGACGTCGTCGAACTCCTTCGTCACGCGGGCGAACCCATCGACGTCCTGGAGCACCCCGGTGGAGGTCTCCGAGTGCACGACCGTCACGGCGTCCACCGGGGTGCGGCGCAGGGCGTCGCGCAGCATGTCGGGCTCCACCGCCGCGCCGAGCGGCACGTCGAGCCGGATGCACTCCTTGCCAGCCGCGTGGACCACCTTCGCGAAGCGCTCGCTGAAGGCGCCGTTGACGATCGAGAGGGCGCGGCGGCGGACGCCGTTGCGGACCGCCATCTCCATGAAGCCGGTGGCGGAGGTGGTGCCGACGACAACCGGGCGGGCGGTGCGGCATAGCGCGCCCAGTTTGGGCGCCAGGTCCTTGAGGATCTGCTCCATGGCGCTGGAGCGGTGCCCGATCATCGGCCGGAGCATCGCGGCCAGGACGTCGGGGTGGACGTCCGTGGGTCCGGGGAGGAAGAATCTGCCGAACGCCGGGGCGGGGACGCTCACGCTCATGCCGAGGCGCGCACCAGCTCTTCGACGAGCCCGCCCGAAACGACCTCGCTGGTGCGCACGAGCCGCACGCCTTCCTCGCCCCACTCCTTGAGGAGGTGCTCCGCCCTGTCGCGGTCGATCGCCTTCATTGCGTCGGTCACCGCAAACAGGCGGGCCTGGGGCCGGCGTTTCAGAAGCCCCTCGATCGCGTAGCGGTCGCACACGTCCATCGCGACCCCGTAGAGCACGATGTCGGCGGGATCGACGACGTCGAGCACGGTGAGCACGTTCTCGTTGGTGAAGACGTCGAACCAGTGCTTGTGGAAAAGGATGTCGCCCGGGTGGGCGCGGACCGTCTCGGCCAGCGCCTTGGGGTCCTGCCGTTCGGGCTCGATGACGATCGGGTCCTTGAGCGCGGTCTCGGGGATCTTTTTTTGTCCCGGCGTGCCCCGCATGCAGTGCAGCGGGAAGGTCTGCTTGAAATCCGGCTGATCCGACAGCTCGCGGTGGCCGGGCAGGTGGTCGTCGGCGCTCGCGACGATGCGGATGCCGTGGCCGTGGGCGTAGTCGGTGAGGCGGCGGAGATTGGCAATGATCTGCTCGGCGTCGGGCACGTACAGCTTGCCGTCCGCCTTCATGAAGTCGTATTGGGTATCGACGTCCCAGAAGATGACGCGGGCCATACTGCCGTCCGTTGTGGAGATGAGCGAGGGGAATCTCTCCTCTCGGTCGGCGGCGTGTCAACGGCGAGGGAGGTCGGGTGGGTGTGTTGGCGTAGCGTACGCTGGCGTGGAAGAACTCCATTCACGCGGCGCGTCCAGCGCCGCTCAGCTGGCGCGGGTCGGTACGTGCGCGAGCGTTGCGGCCGCCCCATAGCCGAGCCCCCCGAGCACGAGCAGAGCCGGCGACCCGGCCTCGAGCGCCACGAGCGCCGCGAGCGGCGCCGCCACCACCGACGCGACGCCGTTCGCCGCCCACGCCCACGCGATCCGCCCGGCGTCGTCGGCCGCGAGCGTCCGCAGGCCCACCGGGAACATCGCGCCCATGCCGAAGGCCAGCGGCCCGATGGCGAGGACGGCCGCCGCGCCACGCCAGATGAGCGGGGCAGCCTCGAGGACGTGCACCAGGGGGAGGAGGCCCACGGCGGCTGCCGCCAGCAGTCCCGCGAGCCCCGCCCCGACCGTCCACCCCCGCGCCGCGGTGAGCCGGTCCGACCACATGCTGCCGGCGCCCGAGCAGGCCAGGAACGCCGCGAGCGCGACCGCGACGGCGTACACCGGATGCCCGAGCAGGAGGCCGAGCTGCTGGATCGTCGCGAGCTCGGCGGCGAGGTAGGCGAACCCGATCGCGCCGAAGTAGGCGACGACACGCGCCGAGTGCAGCCCGGCTCCCCGGCGGGCGGCGATCGGCGCGAGGAGCAGCAGGCCCGCGAGCAGCCCGCTTTGCACGAGCGTCGCGACGAGCGCGATCGGCCCCCACTCGGCGAACGGGAGCCAGGTGCCGCGGCTCTCGCGCAGCCAGCCCGCGAGCGACCCCAGCCGGACGAAGTGATGTGGGTAGGGCCGCGCGTCGGTCGCGGGAGCGACCGCGAACGGAAAGGCTGCGGCGAACCGCGCCGCCGCCTCGGGGCCCGCGAGCGCCGCGGCCGTTGCCCGCGAGAGCGCGGAGTCGTCGAGCCGGTGGAAGCCCGGCTCCGGGCGCGCGAGTCCCGGATACCAGTCGAGATCGACGCCCCGGATGCTCGCCCACGCGCGCAGCGCCCGTACCTCCGCCACGTGGAACCCCGCGGGCTTCGCCAGCACGGTCACCGTACCCCAGCTCCGCGCCACGACCAGTCCGTCGCGCACCGCCTCGGGCCGCACACGGCGCAACGCGGCGGCCGCGCTGAGCACCGCGCGCACGCTCGCGCGGGGCGGCACCACGAGCCAGCGCGTGACGGCCAGCACGCCGCGCGGGCTCAGGCGCCCGAGGTAGGCCTCGTACGCCTCGACGGTGTGCAGGAAGTCCTCGCTCAGGGCGTGCATCCCCGCCGCAGTCCCGAACGCGGCTCCCGGCGCGAGCGTGATGAGATCGAACGTGTCGTGCGTCCGGGCGACGAAGCCACGTGCGTCCCCCGCGATCCACACGACCCGCGCATCTCCGAGCACGCCGGGCGACAGCTCGCGCGCCAGGCGGACGAGCTCGGGGGAGAGCTCGACGGCCGTCACCCGGTGCGCCCGGTGCGCCACCGCGCTCGCGACCTCCAGACCACCCCCTGCGCCGAGGACGAGGACCCGCTCCCGGTCGCCCAGCGCGTAGGGGAGCGCGGTCGGTAACCACTCGAGCATCTCGAGCCCCCCGCGGGCGGGGTCCGGCGCGGCCCCGGCGAGTTCGCCGTCCACGAACAGCGCCGTCTGTTGGGGGAACGCGCCCCGGTAGTCGAGCGACAACCCCGGGGCGTAGCGAAAGGCCGGTGCCCCCACGGCCACGACCCATCCGACCGGACTCGAGCGCTCGCCGACCCGACGGGCATCCGGGTACGCCTCCACTTGCGGCAGCCCCTTGTAGGGCGTAACGGTGAGCCGCCAGGGCGGCCGCGCGAGGGCGAGGCCCACGATGCCGAGCGCGACCGCCGCCCACGCGTCCGGGGCGGCGGCCACGGCACCGAGCGCCCCGAGGAGGGCGGGGATCGCAAGCGCCCGGCCGGGCGGCAGGAGCCACAGGGCGGCCAGCGCCGCCGACGCGCCCATCCCGCCGCCGACGAAGCTCGCGCCGTAGACGAGGCCCGGCCGCTCGGGCTCGAGCATGAGGGCGAGGAGAATGCCGAGCGCCGCCAGGGCGAAGGGCAATGCGAAGCAGAGGTACACCAGCCCCAGGCGCGCCCACTGGCGGCCGTCCCAGGCGAGCTGCGTGGGATCGAGGGGCACAAGGTGGGCGAGCGCCGGGCTCGCGACGAGCGCCGCGGCGGCGAGGGCCGCCACGAGGGGGAAGCGGCGTCCGGCCCGGGCGCGGGCTTCCGCTCCCAACAGGGCCAGCGCCGTGCCGCTCGCCCCGAAGCCAAGCATCGCGACGCCGATCGCCATGAAGGCGAAGTGATGGAAGTGCTCGATCGCGAGGACCCGGACGAGCAGGATCTCGTAGGCGAGCGACCCGGCCGAGAGCAGCGCGACTGCGAGCGGGCGGTCGAGGCGGGGGGGTCGCAGCGCAGTCAGCGGAGTCCGCTCAGGAGCGGCACGAAGCGCACGGGCAGGAGCACCCGCGTGCGCACCGCGCCGCCCGAGCCTTTCTCGACGAGGATCAGGTTCTGGGCGCCGTACACGTTCCCGACGGGGATCACGAGACGCCCGCCGGGCCGAAGCTGGTCGACGAGCGCCGGCGACACGTGGCCGGCCGCGGCGGTCACGAGGATCGCGTCGAACGGCGCCGCGTCCGGCCAGCCGAAGTGCCCATCGCCATGCCGCACCCGGGCGAAGTACCCGAGCGCGCGCAGCCGCTCCCGCGCGCTGGTCGCGAGCGCCTCGAAGATCTCAATCGTGTAGACGTCGCAGCCGATCTCGGCGAGGACCGCCGCCTGGTAGCCCGAGCCGGTGCCGACCTCCAACACCTTGAGGCCGCGCCGCGGGCCGATGACCTCCGTCATGTACGCGACGATGTACGGCTGGGAGATGGTCTGACCGAAGCCGATTGGGAGCGGGTGGTCGCCGTAGGCGATGCCGCGGTCGTCGGCGGGCACGAATCGGTGGCGCGGCACGGCGCGCATCGCGCGGAGCGTCGCCGTGTCCGCGACGTCGCGGGCGGCGATCTGCTCCTCCACCATCCGGAGCCGCGCCACCCGGTGGCGAGCCTCGGTCGGGTCGGGCTCCTGCCCGGCTCCGAGCCGGCCCGCGACCAGCAGGGCGATCGCGACGCGGAAGTCGTGGCGCGGATACCGCATGCGAGACGGCGCCTCAGGTCGGCGAGGTGAACAGGAAGTAGAGGAGCAGGAGGTAGATGCCCGTCATGCTCGCGGCGTCGAGGTTCGAGAGCGTCTTCTCCTGCTCCACGTGCTGGTGCAGGGCGTAGAACAGGGGGAACAGGAGCAGCATCAGGAGCATCGTGGCCTCGTTGATGGGCACCGCGAAGCGCGCCCCGGCGCCCACCAGGCCGCTGACCCCGATCAGGATCAACCCGCACGGGAGCAGGAGGAACATCACCTGGGTCAGGCCGCCGAAGACATTGCTCAGCGCGATGCCGAGCTCACCGCGCCGGTGCGACTTGTACACGATGATGTACTCGCTGATGCCCGCGAAGAACGCTAGCGCGGCGGCCGTCGGGATGGTGGGGAGCCCGAGCCGGCGCAGCGCGGTGTCGGCGAAGGAGCCGATCGCTTCCCCGCCGCAGTAGGCGCCGACGTGCGGGACGAGCGCCTGGATCTCCTCGGGCGGGAGCGCGCGGAGGATTTCGATCCGCCCGAGCCGCCGCAGGACGTCGGCGCGGTCGCGGCCGACTCCGCTCTCAGGTACACAAACGGGAGCTGCGGTCATACATCTATAGTGGAGGTCTGCCGCACCGGCGCAAGATTTCGGCCGATGGCCAGAACAACGAGTCTTGCGACTTACACCTGCCGAGCCACCGCCACCTCGTCGCAGCACGCCTGCCGCGGGCAGCGTGCGCAGTCGGCCCAGACCTTGAGGGGGAACTCTGCTTTGTCTGCTTCGGCGAAGCCGACGCGGAGAAAGAACACGGGCTTCCGCGTGAGGGCGAACACCTTCTGCAGGCCCAGCGCCCGTGCCTCGGCGACGAGCGCCTCGACGACCACTCGGCCCAGCCCCGTGCCCTGGCAATCCTCGTGCACCGCGAGCGCCGCCAGCTCCGCCAGCTCCTGCGAGTAGATCTTCAGGGACCCGCAGCCGACGATGGCCTCGCCCGCCTCGACCACGAGGTACTCCTTGATGTGGCGGCAGAGGTCGTACTCACTGCGCGGCAGCAGGTCGCCGGAGGCCACGAAGGGGGCCATCAGCGCCAGGAGCTGCGGGACGTCGGCGAGCACCGCGCCCCGCACCGCACCGGGGAGCAGGGAGTGGGGAGTGGTTGGCGACGGTGCCAGATTGATCGGGGCTGCGCTCACGCGAGCACCTCTTCCAGAATCCCCACCCCTCGCTCCAACTCCTGCGTGGAGATCACGAGTGGCGGCACGAGGCGCAGCACGTTCGGGCCTGCCGTCGCGACCAGGAGCCCGCGCTCCCGCGCCGCCGTCACGAACGGCGCCGCGGGCTCGGCCAGCTCGATCCCCCACATCAGCCCCAGCCCCCGCACGTCGGTCACCCGACGGCAGCGAGCGCCCAGCGCTGCAAGCCGCCTGCCCAACCAGTGCCCCTTCGACCGGACCGCGAACAGAAAGTCGCTGTCGTCAATCGTGCGGAGCACCGCGAGCGCCACCGACGCGACCAGCGGGCCGCCCCCGAAGGTCGTGGCGTGGTCGCCCGGGGCGAGCGCCCCGGCCGCCCGGTCAGTGAGCAGCACGGCGCCCATGGGGAGCCCACCCGCGAGCGGCTTGGCGAGGGTCAGCAGGTCGGGCACGACGCCCGCCTGCTCGTAGGCAAAGAGCGACCCGGTGCGGCCCAGGCCACACTGCACTTCGTCGAAGATCAGCGCCACGCGCCGCTCATCGCACAGCGCCCGCAGCAACGCGAGCCAGTCGGCCGGCACCGGGCGCACGCCGCCTTCCCCCTGCACCGGCTCGATGATCACGGCCGCCGTCTTCTCGGGCGCAATCGCCCGCTCCGCCGCGGCGCGGTCGCCTAATGGCACGATGTGCACACCGGCCAGGAGCGGCTCGAACGGCTTCCGGTAGTCGGGGCGGTCGGTCGCCGCGAGCGAGGCGAATAAGCGGCCGTGGAACGACCCGCTGAACGCCACGATCTCCGTCTTCCCCGTCCATTTGCGGGCGAACTTGAACGCGGCCTCGTTCGCCTCCGCCCCCGAGTTGCAGAAGAAGACCTGATCCGCGAACGAGCGCGCGACCAGCTCTTCGGCCAGCCGCTCGGCCGGCTCGGTGCGGTAGAGGTTGGAGACGTGGACGAGCCCGCTGTCGAGCGCGCCCGCGATCGCCGTGCGGATCACGCGGCTGTCGTAGCCCAGGGCGTTGACCGCGATCCCGGCGACGAAGTCGAGGTACCGGGTGCCGTCGTCGGCGATCAGCTCGACGCCGTCCCCAGCGACGAACTGCGGGCCGACCCGGGCATACACGCCCAGCAAGGCCGGCGCGGAGGCGATCGCGCTCACGCGAGCTGCGGCAGGGCGTGGAAGATGCGGGTGCCGGCGGTGGGATCCGCCAGCATGGCGAGGCCGCCGATGCGCGCAGCGCGAGCGCCCGCCTTCAGCGCGGCGGCAGCGGCGCGCAGCTTTACCACCATTCCCTCGGTGACGACGCCCCGCTCCACCAGGGCGTCGATCTCCGACGTCGCGACCGCGGGTTGGGCGGCCCCGTCGACGTGGACGCCCGCCACGTCCGAAATCTGCAGCAGCTCCGCGGCGCGCAGCGCACCGGCGAGCGCCGCCGCCGCGTCGTCGGCGTTCACGTTCAGGGGAAGGCCGCCGCCCGCGGGCGGGGCCATCGGCGCCACGACCGGAGTCAGGCCGGCGAGCACGAGGCTCTCGAGTAACGAGGCGCGAACGGCCGTCATCTTCCCGACGTGACCGAGGCCGCCGGGTAGGGGTTCGGCGGTGAGCAGGCCGCCATCCACGCCGGAGAGACCGACGGCGTCGACCCCGGCCGCTCGCAGCGCCGCCACCACCTGCCGGTTGACCGGCCCGGCGAGCACCATCTCCACCACCTCGGCCACGTCCTTCGTGGTGACCCGCCGGCCGTCGCGCTTCTCGACGGGAAGGCCGAGCCGGCGCGACAGGGCGTTCACCGCCTGCCCCCCGCCGTGCACCACGACCACGGGCTGGACGTCCTGCAGCGCCTGGGCGCACTCCGCGAGCCAGCCGGGGCGGTCCAGCTCGCTGCCGCCGAGCTTCACGACGCGCACGTTCAGCACACGAGCCCCAGGGTCTCCGGCAGCCCCAGCATCACGTTCATGTTCTGGATCGCCTGTCCCGCCGCGCCCTTCACGAGATTGTCGATCGCGGCGATCACGGTGAGCCGCGGCCGGCGCACGTCGGCCACCGGGGCGACGCCCAAGGCGACCCGGTTGCGGTAGACGACGTCCTTGAGCGAGGGGAGGGCGCCCTTCATCACCGAGACGCACGGCTCGCCGTCGTAGGCCATCTCGTAGAGCCCTTCCGCGGTGCCCTGATCCAGCACCCGCGTGAGCGGGATGTGGATCGTCTCGAGGATGCCGCGCTTTACCGGGAGCAGGTGCGGCGTGAACACCAGGTCGCCGGTGAACCCGCCTTCGCGAGCGAGCGACGCCTTGAGCTCCGGCAGGTGGCGGTGCGTGTTCCCGGCGGCGTAGGCCCGGTAGTCCTCCGCGACCTCCCCGAACAGCAGCTCACGCTTGGGATTGCGGCCAGCGCCCGTAACGCCCGAGGCGGCGTCGATGACGACCTCGCGCGAGGCGTCGATCAGTCCCTGCTGGGCGAGCGGGAGCAGGGCCAGCAGGGCGGCGGTCGGATAGCAGCCCGGGTTCGCCACCAGCTCGGCCGCGGCGACGCGGGGCCGGGTGAACTCGGTGAGCCCGTAGACGGCGGCCGGGGAAAGCCGGAAGTCGGCGGACAGGTCCACGGCCCGGCGGCCGGCGGCCCGGGCCTGGTGCACGAAGCGCCCCGACACTCCGTGGGGCAACGCCGAGAGCACGATTTCGGCCTTGGTGAGGGGGGCGTCCTCGGCCTTGATCAGGCGGTGGCCGTCCGCCACCTCGCCGGCGGCGGACTCCGCCGTGGCGAAGGCGACGGCGGTCCCCGGGTGCCGGGCCAGCAGCCGCAGCAGCTCCTGGCCGACGTAGCCGGAGGCCCCGAGGACGCCGACAGGCACTGATGCATGATTATTCATTGCGACGGAAGATTATACAAGCAGGCCGGGAACGCAAGAGGTCGCCCGGCAACCGCGGTTCGGACCTATTCGACGCGCTCCAACCTCGGGTTGGGGCGGTAGGACCGGCCGACCTTCGCGCGCGGCTTCCCTTCGAGCATCACCACGTCCGCCGTGAAGTCGAACCGCCCCTGGAACAGGCTTGACCCCACCCCGTAGGCGTCCACCGGCACCCCCTGCTCCTCGAACTGGCGGATCTTCTCCACCGTGAACCCGCCCGAGACCACGATCTTCACGTGCTGAAACTTTTCCTGATCCAGCGCGTGGCGCACGTTCCACACGAGTTGCGGATTCACGCCCGTGGGGCGGAACGTACCCATCTGGGGGCTGACCGACCGATCCACCAGGGTCTCGGAGGTGTCGATCCGCACCCCGTACAGGCGCTCGCCCAGGGCTCGGGCGACCTGGAGTGACGTGCCGACGCAGTCGTTGTCGAAGTCGACCAGGGTGATGAGGCGCATGCCGGGATCCATGTGCTCGGCGAACTTCCGCGAGGCGAGGGCGGTGTCGCCGCCGTAGGCGGCGATCAGGGCGTGGGGCACGGTGCCGATCCCCTCGGAGCCCCACCATGAAGCCTGCGCGTCGGTCGAGACGCCGATCGCCCCGGCGATGTGCGCCGCGTAGCCGTCGCCGGTCTGCACCAGCCAGTGGTCGTGGCGCGCCGGAAAGAACATCACCTGCTTCGGCCGCGCCGCGTCCACCACGCGGCGCGTGTTGGTCCCCACCTTGGTGCGGCGCGCCAGCACGCCCAGGTAGAGCGTCTCGAGGTTGGCGAAGGCGTCGTAGGGGCCCTCGATCAGGAGCACCGTCTCCCAGGGCTCGATCTCGTCGCCGTCGTACAAGGCGTGGACCTCCAGCTCGTCCCACCGCTCGGAGCAGAGCTTGAGGATGGCGATCGCCTCGTCGATCCCGCCGAGGTAAGCGTGCGCCTTGCCGAACACCTGCATCGTGACGCGCGGACGGTGCCGGTCCTTGAGCAGGATCTCGCGCGCGCGCACGAAATATTTGTCGGAGTAGTAGCCCTCCCGCATCTTTTCGACGGGGAGATGGAAAATGGAAGGATCGAGGCGCGGCCGGCGCGGCATCGCGGAGAATATACCGCCGCTCAGCGCGGGCCGGGCCGGGCGAGCGTCGCGACCAGCGTGTCCGTGCCGTCCAAGGGCAGCTTGCGGGCGACGTTGTTGAGCCGCCCGCACAAGACGCGGAGCGGGCGCGCGGTCCCCGGCTCCCCCACCCGCAGGCAGACCACATCGGCGTCGAGCGCCAGGGCCCGCTCCCGCGCCGCCCGCGGCGGCTCCGGGCGGGCCAGCCCGACCTCCAGGCGGCGGGCGCCCTGCGCTCCCACGGCCAGCTCCACCGCCCGCGCCGGCGCCTCCACGACCAGGTCGAGCGTGCGCGGTGCGCTCGCGCTGTCGCCCCGCACGAGCGTCAGCACCACCACCGCCCGGCGCGGCCGCGTCACGGCCTCGAGGCGCAGCTCGAGGACGGAGTCGGCGAGCGTCACGGCCTCGTCGGGGCGCGTTTCCCCGCCCGCCGGCTCCCGCATGACGGCGATCTCGATCCAGAGGGAGTCGGCCGCCTGGCGGCGGGGCGGCCCGAACGGATACACCCGCGCCACGCGGCCCCAGGGGATGGTCGCCGTGCGCTGATAGTCGTCCTGCTCCCACAGCGGCAGGCCGCGGCGCGAGCGCCCGAACAGCCGCCGCGTGAAGAACCGGCCGGCGAGCGTGACGGTGGTGTCGAGCCCGGGCTCGACGGTGAAGAGCGCCTCGACCTCCGCGGAGTCGCTCCGCAGCGCGAGCCGCAGCGCCGTCTCCTGCGGGCCGCTCACCCGCCCCGCTGCCAGCGACCGCCGGCTTCCCGCCGCGGCCCGCACGACCTCGATGGCGTAGGTGACGCGGGACGGCGTCTCTTGCGGGGCTCCCAGCAGCACGCCGGCCGCCAGCGCGCTAGCGAACGACGATCGCCGCACGCGAGGCTTCGAGATCGCCGCCGCCCGGACCGCCCCAGCGCGCGTGCAGCGCCCAGCCGAGCCCGGCGCCGGCGAGGAGCACGACGGTGGCCAGCACAGCGAGCGTGCGGGTGCGCACCGCGGGGGCCTGCGGAAAGGTGCGCGCGTGGCGATCACCCGCGGCGCTCGCCAGCGCGGCCCGCACTTCGAGGTGGCTCGCCCGCGCGCCCGCGCAATGGGCGCAGGAGACCAAGTGCCGGGCCAGGGCCGCCCGAGCGGCCAGACTCAGCTCCCCGTCCAGCTCCGGCTCGATCTCCCGCAGCCAGTGGTCGTGACCGTCCATCCTACAGCACCTCCTCGTAAAAACCGCCCCGCACCGGGGAGCGCCGCGCCCTCGGTGAGGAGCGGCGCCATGATCTCCCGCTCCTGGTAGACCGGGGCCACCAGCGACAGCTCAGGTGAGCTGGCGGCGGGCAACCTGCAGCTCCTGGGAATCGGGGTATTTCACGAGCAGCCGGTCGAGCAGGGCGTCGGCCCGCGGCTTGTCGCAGAAACGCGTCCGGTAGATCTCGGCGAGCCGGATGGCGGAGAGGATCTCGTGCCGCGGCTCAAGGTCCGGGCGTTGCAGCTCCTGCTCCAGGTAGCGGATCTCGTCCTCGATGGTGATCGACGACCCGAAGAAGAGCATCCGGTTCAGGAATGCACCGAGCGGCGCCACGACGCCGTCGTACAGGGTGGCGGCGAAGCCCCAAAACGTCCACAACAGGAGGGCGAGCGCCACGACTTTCCAGTTGAGCTGCCCCGTGCGAATGAACCCGACGACGGCGGCGAGGGCCGCGACGGCGACGGCCACGCCGAAGAATCCCCGCACGATCGCGAGCGGGCTGGGCGGATCGTAGCTCACGGACGGGAACGTAGAACTCCGCCTCGCGGCGAGCAAGTTGACAGCGGCCGGGCGGCCCGCTAAAACCAAGCATTCCTGCAACCAGGCACCAGGCACCCCCTGCCGGAGCGTTCCGTGACCGACGTGCTGTCGCGCCGAGAGTTCCTCGTGTCCACCGCCGGCGGGCTGGCGGCGAGCGCCACCCTGGGCATCCCGCATCCAATGCGGCCGCCGCGGCCGCTGCCCCCGACGCCCCGCTGGGCCGCGAGGCCGGTGATCGTCGCGAGCGGGAACGGACTCCGCGCGGTCCAAAGGGCGTTTGAGTTGATCATGCAGGGCACCGACCCGCTCGACGCGGTGGTCGAGGGCGTGAAGATCCAGGAGCTCGATCCGAACGACGACTCGGTGGGCTACGGCGGGCTCCCCAACGCGGACGGCGTGGTACAGCTCGACGCCTCCTGCATGCACGGTCCCACCAAGCGCGCCGGCGCGGTGGGCGCGCTCGAGAACATCAAGACGCCCTCCGAAGTGGCGAAGCTGGTCCTCAAGTACACCAACCACGTCTTCCTCGTGGGCGAAGGAGCAAAGCGGTTCGCGCTCTCCTACGGCTTCGAGGAGGAAGACCTCCTCACGGAGCGCTCCCGCCAGAAGTGGCTGCGGTGGCGGGCGAATCGCAATCCCAAGGACGATTATCTGGACGTCCCGGAGACCGAACAGATGGTCGTGCGCCCGACCGGGACCATCAACTGCGAGGCCGTGACCCCGAACGGGGCCATCGCATCGGTGACTACGACGAGCGGCCTCGCATGGAAGATCCCCGGACGGGTGGGCGACAGCCCCATTATCGGCGCTGGCCAGTATTGCGACAACGACGTCGGCGCCGCGGGCTCGACCGGCCGCGGTGAGTCGAACATCAAGGTCTGCGGCGGCTTCCTCACGGTCGAGCACATGCGTCGTGGCATGAAGCCCACCGACGCGTGCCTCGAGACGCTGACGCGGGTGGTGGCGATGACCGAGGCGCGGCTGCTCAACGAGCGTGGCCGGCCGAAATTCGGGCTCGAGTTCTACGCCGTGAACAAGCGCGGCGAGTTCGGGTGTGCCTCGCTGTACGCCGGCGAGGATTTCGCCGTGCACGACGGGACCGCGGCCCGGCTGGTCGACGCCGCGCACCTCTACGACGAACCGGAGCCCGCGTAGCCCGTGTGCCGCCTCCTCGCGGCGGCGCTGCTCGCGGCCGGGCTCCCCCCCCCCCGGACCCCTCGACGCCCAGCGCATCTGGAAAACCACGGTCTACCCCTACTTCTATTACAGCTCGGTGGACGGGTTCTGGGGCGCGGCGCACGCCGGCCGCTACAGTCCCGTCGGCTTCGTGGAGCGCCCCGAGCTGAACCTGGCCGCCGTCGGCGTCGATCTCGCCTGGAGCACCGAGGGTAGCTACCTCCTCGTTGCCGACGTCCAGGCGCCGGCTTGGTGGGAGGGCTGGCGGGTCGGGGTCACGCTCACCGCCGCCCGCGCCAACCGCCTCGGCTACTACGGGATCGGCAACGCCACATCCTTTTCGAACGACAGCGTCACCCCCGCCCGCCCCTACTACTACCGCGTGAGCCGCTCCACCGAATCGTTCCGGGCCACGGTGCAGCGCCGCCTGGCGGGCCCCGTCCGCCTGCTCGTAGGGGCAACCCTCGACCACACGGGCTTCCGCGAGCTGCCCGGCGCCACCGTGTTCGAGCAGGACGTGGTCGCGGGGGTGGCGGACACGATGGCCGACGACGACACGGCCGTGCGCGCCGGCCTCGTCGTGGACACGCGCGACAACGAGCTCGACCCGCACCGCGGGATCTTCCTCGAGGGGCTGTACGCCGGGGGAAAGGGGTACACCCGCACCACGCTATCGGCGCGCCTGTATCTCAACCCATTCGAGCAGTTCACCCTGGCGGCGCGGCTGGCGGGCGAGGACATCGGCGGGTCGCCCCCGCTCGCCCCGCAGATGGTGATGGAATCGAGCGAGCGGCCGTTCATCGCAGTGGGGGGGTTCAAGTCGCTGCG
>JACOVF010000140.1 GCA_016177465.1 Gemmatimonadota bacterium | reverse complement strand
GCGGGGCCGACGCCGGCGCCGGCCAGCTGCTCGTAGGTCGCCCACGAGCCGATCAAGCCGGGCTCGGTTGTCGCGTCCTCCGCGGCGAGCAGCGATTCGATCGGCACGACCGCCGGCCCCGGCGCCGCCGCTGGCGCCGGAGCCGGGGCGGGAGCCGCCGGCTCGGGGCGGCCGAGCGCGCGCATCGTCGCGGTGAGCGCGGTGAGTTGCGCGCCGAGCACCGCTGCATCGCCCGAGGCCGACTGCACCAGGATCTCCCCGGCGCGGCGCAGCTCGGCGGCGAAGGCCGCCGACCGGCTCACGGCCACGCCGCGCATCACCGCGTCGCGCGCGGCCAGCGCGAACTGGGCCACCTGCTCGGCGAGCGCCCCGCCACCTACGTTGACGAGCGCCCGGAAGGTGCCCGCCAGCGTGTGAGCGCGCAGCTCGCGCTGCGTGGCCGACGGCGCCCGCTCGAGTGAATCCGCCGCCTGCCGCAGGTGCTCACCGTGGCTCACCAGCTCCAGCCGGCCGAGCGTGGTGGGGCGGGCGGCGGGTGTGCCGCGCTGCACGATGTGCGGGCCCGCGTCGGCGTAGAACAGCGACTCGATCGGCACGACGTCCGGCTCGCTTTCAATGAACCGCACCAGAAGCCCGGCGAACTTCCGGAAGTCCGCGCCCTCGGGGTCCGGTCGGCCGCGCTCGGCCACCTCCCGCGCCGCGTGGGCGATCGCCGACGCGGCGACCTGGAACACCTCGCCCGGGTCGGCGGGCCGCGGCGTCGCGCGCGAGAGCTCAGCGATGGCGCGCTCGATCCCCTCGAGGAGATCGGGAAGCGGTGGGAGGTCGTTGAGCGCCGCGAGACCGCGCAGGGGCTGCAAGGCGCGGAGCACGTGCTGCAGGGGATCGTGCGCCAGCGGGTTCGCGCGCAGCGCCTGGGCCGCCCGGTCGAGGGCGCTCGCGATCGCCGCCCCCTCGCGCGCCACGAACGCTCGCGCGCCCGCGTCAAGGCCCAGCGCCTCAGCAACACGGATCTGGGCCGACGGCCGGCCGCTGGTCCGCTCGAGCTCAGTGCCCAGGGCCTCGGCCTTGACGGTATCGGCCTCCGTCCAGCTCGCGGCCCGGCGCACGAAGATCTTGAGGTCGTCCACCGCCCGGATGCCGAGCTGGCGAAAGCGCTCGTCCCAGGGGCGACGCCCCTCGCGCAGGGCGCGGGCCAACGACTCGAGCCCCGAGGCCGCACGCGCGATCGCTTGCTGGTTCGCCATCAGCGCGCTGCCGCGCAGCGCCCGCGCCAGCCGCACGAACTCGTCCGCCGCGGGCGCGCCTGCGGCCTGGAGCAGCGCGTCGAGACGCTCCAGGTATTCGCCCGCCTCCAGGGCGAAGAAGTCGGCCATGCCGAGCGGCGGAGTGGGGGGGACCGGGGGTTGGCTCATCGAGGCAGCAAGATAGTGGCTAAGCGGCTAAGAGGCGAAGAGGGTCCACGTCGCAACTTAGCCTCCTAGCCCCTGAGCCTCTTCTACCAGCCTCTTCATCCTCCTCACCGCTTCCTCCATCCCCCAAAACACCGCGTTGCTGACGATGCTGTGACCGATGTTGAGCTCCTCGATCTCCGGGATGGCGGCGACGGGCTGGACGTTCTGGTAGGTGAGGCCGTGACCGGCGTGCACGGCGAGGCCGGCGGCGCGCGCGTGCGCCGCGGCGTGCCGCAGGACCGTGAGGGCGGCGCCGCTCTTCTTCCAGGTGTGCGCGTAACGGCCCGTGTGCAGCTCGATCGCGGGGACGCCGAGGCTGGCGGCCCGGTCGAGGGTCGCCAGGTCGGGGTCGATGAAGAGGCTTACCCGGATCCCGGCGTCTGCGAGCCGGGCGATCGCGCCGGCGAGACGGCGGTTCCCTCGGCGCAGCGCGAGCCCGCCCTCGGTGGTGATCTCCCGGCGCCGTTCTGGGACGAGGGTGGCCTGGAAGGGGCGGAGCCGGCAGGCGAGGCGGACGATGTCGTCGTGGGCGCCCAGCTCGAGGTTGAGGACGGTGCGTCCCGAGCGCCGGAGCGCGCGCACGTCCGCGTCCTGGATGTGACGCCGGTCCTCGCGCAAGTGGACCGTGATGCCGTCCGCGCCACCGGCTTCGGCTTCGGCGGCGGCGCGTACCGGGTCGGGTTCGTCCGTCCGGCGTGCTTCACGGATCGTGGCGACATGATCGATGTTGACGTAGAGCCGCATGGGGTCTTACCTTCGGAACATTCCGTACACGACTTGGACCTCCCGATGACGCGACGACTCGCTGTCCTGCTCGCCCTCGGCGTTGCGGCCTGCGGCGGCGCGAGGCGCTCCTCGCCGCCCGCGCCGCAGACACTCAACGAGACCCTGGCCCAGTTCCTCGATGCGGTGAAAGCGAACGACCTCACGCGCATGGGCAACCTGTGGGGCGACGAGCGCGGCCCGGCTTCGTCTTTCATGAAGCCGGACTATCTACGACAGGCGCTCGGGACCATCCAGATCTACCTCAACCACGCGGGGTACCGCGTGATCGAAGGGCCGCTCCCGGCGCAGCCGTTGAACCCTACCTTCAGGAACGTGCCCAGCCCGGACAAGCTGCGGGAGTACCGGATCGAGTTGCAGCGGGAGCAGTGCAACCGCGTCATTCCCATCACGCTCGTCCAGGCGCGGCGCGGCGGATGGCTCGTGTATGACGTGCACCTCGAGAGCGCCGGACATCCGCGGACGGCGTGCCAGCCGCCACGGCCGGGAACCCGGCCCTAGCGCTCCGGCGTTCCTCTACTCGGTCAGCTCGAGCAAGATGCCAGCGGTCGCCTTGGGATGCAGGAAGGCGATGCGCCGGCCGCCCGCGCCGGTGCGGGGCATCTCGTCGACCAGCCGGTAACCGGCCGCGCGGCACCGCTCGAGCGCCCGCTCCAGGTCGGGGACGCGGTAGCAGATGTGGTGAATTCCTGGTCCGCGCTTCGCGAGGAATTTGGCGATCGGGCTCTCGGGGTCGCGGGGCTCCAGCAGCTCCACACTCACCTCGCCGAGGGTGAGGCTAATGATGCGGGCGCCGTCCGCCGATTCGGGGCTTCCCGGAGTGAGCCCGAGGATGTCCCGGTAGAAAGGCAGGGCGTCCGCGATGCTGGGCAGCGCGATGCCGATGTGGGCGACCCCCGGGGCGGCGACTGCTCGGGAGTCCTTGCGGGTGCCCCGGAGGTCAGGGGCGCGCGGGTCGGTCATACGAGCTTCAAGTTAACGATTGCGTGAAAGGGAGTGGAGGGATATGGCGGAGACGCACCCGGTGGCGGTCACGGACGCCACCTTCGATGCGGAGGTCGAGCAGCACAAAGGGCTTGCCGTCGTGGACTTCTGGGCCACGTGGTGCGGCCCGTGCCACATCGTGGCGCCGATTCTGGACCAGCTGGCGGGGCAGTACGCCGGCAAGCTGAAGGTCGCCAAGGTGGACGTGGACGCCAATCAGCGGACGGCCATGCGCTTCAACGTGCGCTCGATTCCGAGTATTCTATTCTTCAAGGATGGCCGCCACGTGGACACGCTGGTGGGGGCCTACCCGAAGCCGGTGTTCGAGCAGAAGATCCAGCAGCATCTTTCGTAGGCGCCTCCCCGGAGGACAATGCGCGCGAGCACCGCACGCCTGATGAATTCGCCGGTTCGCCTCGCGGATCTGACGTTCCCGCAGGTGAGCCGGTTGATTCAGCGCACCCGGCTTGCGTTCATCCACCTCGACAACTTGCTCGCGTTCGCCAAGCGGGACCGCGACGGGCGCGTCGACGGCTACATCGTCGCCCATCTCCCGGACGAATGCGTGCTGCTGTTTTTCAAGAAGGGCGAGGCGGTCAATGCGGCCTCGATGCACACCGCGGGGCGGCAGGTGATTACCATCAGCGAGGCGCTGAAGCGGATGCGCGCCGAGGTGGAGCGGGGCGAGCTGACGTACTGCGCTGCGCCGATGGAGCAGCTCTCGTGGATGTATCAGTCCTGCGCGGTGCCGGTGCAACCGCGCTTCCTGGATCCGAAGCAGCCCGCCGCCGTATTCCCGGTGCTGCAGGCCGAGCAGGTGAGCGGCGTCCTCGAACTCATCTCGAACGGCCGCGTATCGTACATCAAGCTCGACCAAGGCCGCTACGCGGGCGGCTACTTCTGCGACAAGCCGGACGCGCTCCCGGTGCCGAAGTACGTCGAGTCCCTGTTCCAGCTGCTGCTCGAAGGCACGAGCCCGCCGCTCGCCGCGTGCGTGTTCCCGGTGGTGTCGGAGCTCCCGGCGCAGGCGCCGCACGCACTGATCAGCACCTACCGCGAGCTGTACTGGCGCTTGGTCGATGCGGTCGAGAAGGAGTTCCCGGGCGAGGCGCGGAAGCGCGCCGAGAAGGTCCGTGCGTCCATCGCGGGCACACACCAGGCGCTCGCACTGCTCACGGTCCCGCGCGGCGCCGAGATCCCCGACGCGGTGGTGCGGCCGGAGGAGCTGGCCATCGCACTCACCGACTGGACGCTGCAATTCCTCGAGGGTGTCGAGGTGATGATGCCCGGCACCGCGCAGAAGGTCCTGAAGGACGCCACGCGGGAGCACCGCTACGTCCTCCAGGCGGCGGGCTTTTACGCGCGCCTGCCGTGGCCGGTCAGCTGGTGACGTGGCCGGTACCCTGTACGTCGTCGCCACGCCGCTCGGCAACCTCGGCGACCTTTCCCCGCGGGCCGCGGAGACGCTGAGGCACGTCTCCGCCGTCGCCGCCGAAGACACCCGCCGCTCGAAGACGCTCCTGCACCACCTCGGCTCTCGCGCCGACCTGGTGAGCTTCCACGCACACTCCTCCGATGCAGCGCGACACCGCATCCTGCGCCTGCTGG
>JACOVF010000139.1 GCA_016177465.1 Gemmatimonadota bacterium | reverse complement strand
GCGACGGCGGCGCCGCCTCGAGCGCCGGTGGAGCCTCCTGGATCGCCGCCCGCTCGATCACGAAATCGGGCTTGGTGATCGCGGTGGTGGGCGCCTGGGCTAGGGCGACGTCGATATCGATCAGTCCCGACTCGCGCACGGCCGGTTCAGGTTCGGTCGCCGGCGCCGGCGGCTCGGCCGGCGGTGGCACGAGCCCCGCCACGGTCTCCTCGACGGCGGCGGGGGGCACAATCGGCTCAGTCACTTTGGCGGCCAGCGCCGCCTTGCCCTTCGCCCGGGCCAACGCCTCGGAGGCATCTCCGTTCATGGGATCCGCCGCGAGCAGGCGGGAAAGCCACTGAACGGTGTCCTCGTACCGGCCGTTGCGGTCGGCGATGTCCGCTAGGACCTTCAAGGCGATGATGTTCTCGGGATCTAGCGAAAGGATCTTCTGGAAGACCTGCTCGGCTTCGGCATCGTTCTTCATGTCCATCAGGCAGCGCCCATAGACGATGTGGGCGCTGACGTAGTCGGGGTGGCGTTCGAGTCCACCCTTGCACAGTTCGATGGCCCTATCTAGTTCTCCCGCCTTACGATAGGCGTCGGCGAGAGGCGCGAAATTGCGCCCGGAGGGGTTCTCCGCGAACCGCCGCTCGAGCTTTTCGATCTCGCTGGTGTAGGCCACAGCCTAAGTCTTTGTGGGAATTGGAGGAAGATAGTGACCGGCGGGCGCTGCTGTCAATCGGAATCGGCGCCGGTCGCTTGAGTTTGCTCGTTGTCGTTTTTAGACTTAAGCCCCTTCGACCCCCCTGAGAGTGGAGCAGCGCCCCATATGATGCGCGCCTTCCGCGAAAACACGAAGTGGATCTTTTACATCTTGGCTATCGCTTTCGTGGGCTGGTTGGTGTTCGACGTCGGCATGGGGATTACGGGCGGGGGGCAATACGGCGGGGGCGACGTCGTCCTCAAGGTCAATGGCGTCTCCGTGCACGCGCCCCAGTACCAGGAGGCGCTGCAGGCGGCCTACGAGCAGTACCGCCAACAGACCGGCTCCGCGCCGACAACGCGCGAGGACGAGCAGCAGATCCAGGATCAGGTGGTCGAGCAGTTGATCCAGAACATCCTGCTGCAGCGCGAGTTCGAGCGGCTCGGCCTCACCGCCACGGACCGGGACATCATCGAGGCGGCCCGCACCTCGCCGCTGCCGGAACTGATGCGGTACCCCGAGTTCCAGACCGACGGGCAATTTGATTACGAGAAGTATCAGCGATTCCTCGCCTCGGGGGCTGACCCGCAGTTCCTGGCCGCCATCGAGGCCCGGTACCGGGAGCAGATCCCTCAGTACAAGCTCGGCCAGTACCTCACCGCCGATGTGTATGTCTCCGACGCCAAGCTGTGGCGCGTCTACCGCGACCAGCACGATTCGGTGACCGTGGCGGTCGTGGCGATCTTTCCACACACGATTCCCGATTCCACGGTGCCGCTGTCCGATGCCGAAGCGGAGCGGCATCTGCAGGGGAACGCGGACGACTTCAAGCGGCCGGCCGTGGCCTACACCAGCTTCGTGGCGCAGCCCCGCTGGCCCGACCACACCGATTCGCTGGCGGCGCGCGCGCGGGCCGCCCGCGTGCGGGCGGAGGTCGCGCGTGGGCCAGACTCGGTGTTCGCGGTCGTCGCACGGCGCGAGTCGGCGGATTCGACGTCCGGCCGCGAAGGCGGCGATCTTGGCTGGTTCACGCGCAACGGGCCAGGGTTTGACCCGGCGTTCCTGGCTGCGGTCCGCACCCTGCGTCCGGGACAGATCTCGCAGCCCGTGCTGTCCCGCTTCGGCTGGCACATCATCCGGCTCGACGCAGGAAAGGGCGACTCGGTGAAGGCGCGGCACATCCTGATTCCCGTCGAGCTGCAGGGGCCGCACCTCGATTACGTCGAGGCGCGCGCGGACACGCTCGACCGGCTCGCCGCCGAGCGAACGGACGGGACGGCGCTCGACAGTGCGGCGAAGCAGCTCAGCCTCCCGTTGGCCACGGCGCCCAGGCTAGTCGAGGGCGACCGGGTGACACTGGGCCGCTATGTGATCCCTGACGTGGGCGTATGGGCGTTCGAGGCAGCTGTAGGGGAGACGAGCCCAGTCATCGAGGGACAGCCGGCCTACTACGTGTTCCGGCTAGATTCCCTGACGCCGGCGGGGATTCCCCCCCTGGCGCAGATCCGGGACCAGGTGATTGCGGCGGCGCGGCTGGAGAAAAAGAAGGCGTTGGCGCGCACGCGCGCCGAGGAGGTGGCGGCCCGTTTGCGGGGCGTGCCGAACCTGACGGCCGCAGCCACCGCGCTCGGGGTTCCGCCCCAGACCTTCGGGGCCTTCACCAGGCTGACGCCGCCGAGCTATCTCGGTCGCGAGCCGCTGGTGATGGGCGCTGCGTTCGGGCTCCGCGTGGCGGAGCGCAGCGGTCTGATTGCCGGCGAGGGCGGGTATTTCCTGGTGGAGTCCCTAGCCCGGAAGATGGCCGACTCGACGGCGTGGCTGGCGCAACGCGATCAGCAACGGGACGCCCTGGTGCAGGCCGCGCGTCAGGCGCGCATACAGGCCTACCTCCAGGGGTTGCGCGCCGCGGCGAAGGTCGTGGACCGCCGCAAGGAGTTGTACCGCACCCCCGCTCAGGCCGCCGAGCAGACGACGGGGACCTGAGCCGGGACCGGGCGGCCGGCTATTCGAGCAAGCGCTTGGGGCCCGCGTCGCGCGGCGGGGCGGTGGGCGGAGCGGCGCGGTCGGACCGCTCCACCTCATCCTGGGTCTCCCGCAGGGCACGCTGGAATTCGCGGATCCCCTTCCCCACCGCCTTGCCGGCTTCGGGGAGGCGGTTGGCGCCGAACACCAGCAGCACGATCAGCACCAGGATGACGATTTCGCCGCCGCCGAGGTTTCCGAACATCGTCCTTCCTCCGGCCTGCTACTGACTGAGGCGCTTCGGCTCTCCGCCGGCGGGCGGCGGTAGGGTCGACGGCGCTGACGGGGGTGGCGCGACGTTGCGCGCGTCGGTGTCCCCCACGTCCTTCAAGCTTTTCTTGAACTCTTTGATCCCCTGCCCGATCGACGCCCCGATCTCGGGGATGCGCTTCGCCCCGAAGACCAGGAGCAGCACGAGCATGAGGATGACGATTTCGGTGAAGCCGAGATTCCCGAACATAGCTACCCCTAGTTCAGAACAGCGACCGGGCGACGAAATACGCGATGGCCACGCCCACCAGCGCGAGCAACGAGACGTCGAGCCCGATCGGCCCAAGCGTGATCGAGACCACCAGCAAATCCAGGTGCACGGGCCCCACCGTGGGGGTCACCGCCGTGGTGAAGAACTCCTTCGCCGCGCCGTCGGGCAGGAACCGCCGCAACAGCGCGTGCAGGAAGCCGCCGAGCACGAACCCCCCGGCGAGCCAGCCGAGATAGAACAGCGGGCGCCGAGGGCCCTTGGCCACCGCCTAGCTGCGCCGTTCCACCGCGTACGCGATGCTGTCGCGCAGCGCGTCCCGCGCCGGCGACGACGGCAGCACTTCCAGCGCCGCATCGGCCTGCTGGGCCAGCTCGAGCGCCCGCTGCCGTGCGTAGTCCAACCCGCCCGACCGTTCCACTAAGGCGATCACCTCCGCCACGGTCTCTTCCGAGGGGTCGGGCGTGTCCATCAGTTCCTGCACCCGCGGCCGCTCCGTAGGCGTCATTCGCCCAAGGGCGGCGATCAGCGGGAGCGTCATCTTATGTTCTTTCAAGTCCAACCCCGACGGCTTTCCCGTCACCGCTTCCGGCTGCGTGTAGTCGAGCAGGTCGTCGGTGATCTGAAAGGCCATGCCGAGGTACATCCCGAAACGCGCGAGTGCGCGGCGGTGGGCCGTGTCGGCCTCGAGGGCGCCGACCTCGCACGCGCCCGCGAGCAGCGACGCGGTCTTGGCACGGATCAGTTGGTCGTACTGCTCCTCTCCATACGCCAGCTTGTCGTGCGCCTCGAGTTGGCGCATCTCGCCAACAGTCATCTCGTTGGTGACCCGCGCGAGCACGCGCAGTGCCTCGGGGTCGTCGAGTTGGACCAGTTCGATAATGGCCCGGGAGTACAGGTAATCGCCCATGATCACGGCGATCTGGTGCGAGAACAGGGTATTGATCGTGGGCATGCCGCGGCGCAGCACCGAGTGATCCACCGAGTCGTCATGCACCAAGGTGGCGAGATGGATTAGCTCCACCACCGCGGCGAGCGTCACGGCGCGGGGATCGCGGCCGCCGGCCGCTTGATGGCTCAACAGGAGGAGGGTGGGCCGGAACAGCTTTCCCTTCATCCGCAGGAGGTGCTCGTTCGCCTCCGTGATGATCGGGAAGTCCGCCGCGATGATCCGGCGTAGCTCGTCCACGACCCGATCGAGTTCGGCCGTGACGGGGCGCTGAATGTCGCGCAGGCTCACTCGGGCGACTTGCTGGCTCACGCTAGCGCGCCTTGGCGAGCGTCTTGACTCGCTCGCCCACGTCCATGAAGCGAATGTCAACCGCGAACACTCGGCCGTACAGCTCGCGCGCCTCGGCGCCCTTCCCCTGCTCCTCCAGCGCCCGCCCCAGCCAGTAGAGAATGCCGAGCCGCTCTTGGTCGCCCGCGGCGGGGAGTTCGAGCCCGCGCCGCAGGATCGACTCCGCCACGCCGTAGGCCCCCTTCTCGAAGAAGCAAACGCCCAGCGCCTCCGAGGTCCGGAGCTTCCCGTCGGGCGCGCGTAGCGCCTTCTGGAACTCGGAGATCGCCTCGTCGAGCAGGCCCATCTCTTTGAACGCCACGCCCAAGTCGTAGTGCGACTGGAAGTCGGCCTCGTCGATGTTCTCGTCGATCCCCTGCTTGAAGCGCGCGAGCATCTCCTGGAAGTCCTGCTCCTCGTCGCCAGTGGGCTGCTCGTCCTCGACCTTCATCCGCGTGTCGCGCTCGGCCGGTTCCTCCTCGAGGATGAGCGCCCCGAGATCGACGAAATCCCCCGCCTCCCCCGCCTCGTCCCGCACCGTCATCTTGGCGTCCTTGGCGGCGACCTTCCCCTCCTTCGGCGTGGGCGGCGGTGGCGTGAGCATGCTGAGCGCCGACTTCGCCCGCACATTGTTGGGGTCGTGCTCGGCCACGCGCTCGTACACGGCGCGCGCCTTCTCGGGCAAGTCGGTGCGCAGCAGCGCGTCGGCCAGCTCCAGATAGGCGTCGATCAGCTTACCCTTGTCCCCGGCCTTGAACGCGAACTCGACCCGCTTCTGCCGGTGGCGCACACTGTTCGGGTCGAGCCGCAGGATCTCCTCGACCAGGTCCAGCGCCTGCGCCAGATTGCCGGCGCCCTCGAACCCGACGGTGGCGAGATCCAGCTCCTCGATCCCCCGGTCGCGCTCCCCCGCCTCGATCAGCGCCTCGCCCAGCGCCCGGTGTGCCTCGGCGTCATCGGGGTTGTCGGCGACACGTGCCTCCAGCTCCTCGATGCTGAGAGCGGCGGGGCCTTGCTCGATGTTGGTGAAGACCAGCGACCCGGCCTGGTCGCCGGAGTTGACGATCCCCTCGACCCCCAGGTCGATGAAGCCCGACCCCCTGGCGGCCCCTTCCTCGGTCTCCACCCAGTCCGCAGCCGCCTCGTCGACGGTGAGCGGCTGGTCGTCCACCTCGTGGCTCGCTTCGGTCGTGGCGGCCTCGAAATCGGGCTCCAGCTCAAGTGGTGGGACCTCGACCACCGTCTTCCGCTTGGGGGTCGGCGGGGGCGCCGGGGGAGGCGCCGGTGGCTTCGCCTTTGGCGGCTGCACCTTCGGCGCCGACCTGCGCGGCGGTGGCGGCGCCGCAGGCGCCCCCTCAATCTCGAGCTCGGCGTCGAGCAGCGGCTCTGCGGTGTCCTCGGGCGCCGTCGGCTCGAGCCCTGCCATCGGCTCGATGTCGGCACCGGCGGTCACCTCGTCGCGCAGCGAGGGCGGATGTGCCGCCGACTTCCGCACATCGCCGAAGTCCGTGGACGTCAGTTCCAGCCCATCGAGCATGCCACTCGCCGTCGCGTCCGTAGCCGGAGCTTCCTCGGCGAGGCTGGTCGTCTCGATCTCGAGCGAGGTATCGGGCTCGGGCGAGGGCGTCTCGAGCAGCGAGACCGCTCCCGGCTCGGGCTTCTGCACCGGCGGCGCAGGCGCCGGTGGAGCCGCCGCCGCTGTCGGAGCGGCGGGCTTCGCTGCGCGCTTCGACGGCGACGGCTCGTCCAGGTCGAGGAAGACCAGGCTCGACGTCTTGCGCTTGGGACCGGTCTTGAGGTCGGGGACGGCGTCGGCGGGCGTGCTGAGTCGTTGGGAGCGGCGGGACACGTCCGCGCCGTACATTTTCAGGTGCTCCTCGAGCATCCGCCGCAGGTCTTCAGCCTCCGGCGTGATGTCGGTGAACTGCTTCAGCGCGGCGAAGGCGTGCTCGATCTTGCCGGCCTTTTGCATCCGCTCCGCGTATTCAACGAAATTCTGCTTCGCCTCGGGCATGAACCCCTTGGCGGCGTAGAGCTTGGCGAGCTTGAGGTAGGTCGTCTGCCGGCCGGGCGCGTTGCGGAGCACCTTGTTGCACATCGCGATCGCGTTGTTGTGGAAGCCCAGCTCGGCGTAGCGGTCGACGGCCTTGTCGTAATAGTCAGCCGCGGTGGCGGGGTCCTTCAGCTTGAGATAGAGATCGCCGATGCGGTTGAAGATGGCGAGATCGGGATTGGGGTCCGCCTCCTCTTCCTGCACCTTGAGCGCCTCGAGCCATGCCTCGACGGACCCTTTCGGGTCCTTCACCTCGAGGGCCTTGGCCCGGTCCTTCAGCTTCTCAAGCTTGGCTGACATGGAAACCTAAAGATAGAGGCGCCGCTGGGGGTGGACAAGCTAAACCCCCTGTCCAGACGGCGCTTACGCGATTGGTCCCCAGCCAATAGGCGACCTCCCGCCAGTCCGCTGCCTCGACCAGCACCAGGTCCGCGGCGAATCCTGGGGCGATTTGGCCCCGCGCGCCCGCCAAGCCAAGGGCGGCGGCGGCGTTGACCGTCGCGGCCTGGACGGCCTCTGCGTGCCGCAGGCCGAGCTGCGACACGCCGAGCGCCATGACGAACGGCAGGCTCACGGTCGGCGACGACCCGGGATTGAAGTCCGTGGCCAGCGCGACCGCCGCCCCCGCGTCGATCAGCCGTCGCGCCGGGGCGTGATGCCGCTTACCCAGAAAGAGCATCGTTGCGGGGAGCAGCACGGCCACGGTCGGGCTCGTCGCCAGGGCTCGAATCCCCGCCTCCGAGATCCCGGCCAGGTGGTCGGCGCTCAGCGCCCCGAGCTCGGCGGCCAGCTCGGCCCCGCCCGCACCCTCCAGCTCGTCCGCGTGCAGCTTGACCGCCAGCCCGTGCCGGCGCGCAGCGGTGAGGATTGCGCGCGACTCCGCGATGCTGAACACGCCGGGCTCGCAGAACACGTCGCACGCCCCAGCCAGCCGCTCGCGGGCGACCGCTGGAATCATTTCCTCGCACAGCAGCCGGACGTACTCGGCGCACCGGTCGCGGTATTCGGGCGGCACCTCGTGGGCCCCCAGGAACGTGGCGACGAGTGTTGCCGGCCCCTCGGCGGCCAGGCGGCGAATAACACGCAGCTGTTTCAGCTCGGCCTCCAGGTCGAGCCCATAACCCGACTTGACCTCGATGGTGGTGCTGCCGTGGGCCAGTAGTGTGGCGAGACGGAGTCGCGTGAGGGCGACGAGCTCGTCCTCGGTGCGGTCGCGCACGTCGCGCACTGACTGGAGGATTCCGCCACCCGTGGCCGCGATCGCCTGATAGGATTCGCCCACGGCGCGGCGCTGATGGTCATCGAGGCGCGGCGCGCCGAAGACGGCGTGCGTGTGGCAGTCGACAAAACCGGGAAACAGCACGCCCCGCACTTCCACCATCTGGAGTGCGGAACGCGGCATGCGGAATGCGGAATGGATGCCTCGGGCTTCGGTCCGCGGTCCGACCCAGGCAATGCGGTCGCCGTCGATCAACACCGCTGCGTCGCGCAGCACCTCCAGTTCCGCCATCTCTGGCCCCCGGCGGGCGCGGGCGGGACCGCGGCAGGTGACCACTTGCCGCGCGCCGACGAGCAGGGTGCTCAGTCGGACGCCTCGCGCATCGGCAGCCGGATGCCGTGGCGCTGCGTGGTCGCGAGGGCTTCCGGGTAGCCGGCGTCGGCGTGCCGCGCGACGCCGATCCCGGGATCGTTGGTGAGCACCCGCTCGAGGCGCCGCGCGGCGGCCGGGGTGCCGTCGGCCACGCTCACCTGCCCCGCGTGCAGCGAGTTGCCGATCCCCACACCGCCGCCGTGGTGGAACGACACCCAGGAGGCGCCGGAGGCGGTATTGAGCAGGGCGTTGAGGATCGCCCAGTCGGCGATGGCATCGGAGCCGTCGCGCATCGCTTCCGTCTCGCGGAACGGCGAAGCGACCGAGCCGGTGTCGAGGTGGTCCCGGCCGATCACGATCGGGGCGGAGAGCTCGCCATTCTCCACGAGGGCGTTCAGCGCGGCGCCGAACCGCGCTCGCTCCCCCTGGCCCAGCCAACAGATCCGGGCGGGGAGACCCTGAAAGGCCACGCGCTCCTGCGCTAGTGTGATCCAGCGCCGCAGGTGCTCGTTCTCGGAGAACAGCTCGAGCACGAGCCGGTCGGTGCGGTGCAGATCCTTCGGGTCGCCGGAGAGCGCGACCCAGCGGAATGGCCCGCGTCCCTCGCAAAACAGCGGGCGGATGTACTCCGGCACGAAGCCCGCGATCTGAAAGGCGTCCCGGACGCCGGCGTCGTGGGCGACGGTGCGGATGTTGTTGCCGTAGTCGAACGCCACGGCCCCCGCGCGCTGCAGCTCGAGCATGGCGCGGACGTGAGTGGCGATGCTGGCAACGGCCCGCCGCATGTACTCCTCCGGCTTCGCGCGCCGCAGCGCCAGGGCGCCCTCGAGGGGCAGCCCCGCGGGGACGTAGCCGTTCAGGGTATCGTGAGCCGAGGTCTGGTCCGTGAGGGCGTCGGGGACGAAGCCGCGCCGCGCCAGCTCGGGAAGCACATCGGCGCAATTGCCCACCAAACCCACGGAGAGCGCCCGGCCTTCCCGCTTCGCGTCCTCGCACGAGCGCAGGGCTTCGTCGAGCGAGCCTGTGGACTGGTCAAGATACCGGGTCTCCAGACGGCGCTGCACGCGTGCCGGATCGACTTCCACCGCGAGACAGACGCCTCCGTTCATCGTCGCGGCGAGCGGCTGGGCGCCGCCCATCCCTCCCAGGCCCCCCGTCAGCACGATGCGGCCCGCGAGCGAGCCTCCGAAGTGGCGCCGCGCCACGGCCCCGAAGGTCTCATAGGTGCCTTGCAGGATCCCCTGGGTGCCGATGTAGATCCAGCTCCCCGCCGTCATCTGGCCGTACATGATGAGGCCGCGCCGCTCGAGGTCCCGGAACACCTCCCAGGTGGCCCAGCGGCCGACCAGGTTCGCGTTGGCGATCAGGACGCGCGGGGCGTCAGGGTGGGTGGTGAACACGCCGACCGGCTTCCCCGACTGCACGAGCAGCGTCTCGTCATCGCTCAGGGTGGTGAGGGTGCGGCAGATCGCGTCGAACGACGCCCAGTCGCGGGCCGCCTTCCCCGTCCCGCCGTACACCACCAGGTCCTGCGGCCGCTCGGCGACCTCGGGGTCGAGGTTGTTCATCAGCATCCGCAGGGCGGCTTCCTGGATCCAGCCGCGGCAGGTGCGCCGGCTGCCGCGGGGAGCGCGGATCAGGCGCGCGGCGCTCATCGGGTGGCTCCGGTGTCGGCGTGGAACCGCCCATCGAGAAGCGCGGTCGTGATCCGCTCGATGTCGGCGGTGAACGGCCGGTCGGCGTCGAGCGCGGGGACCTCGCGCCGCACGGCCGCGTAGGTGCGCCGCACGCCGCGCCCGGGTTGCAGCGGCTTCAGGAACTCGAGCCCCTGCGCGCCGGCGAGCAGCTCGATCGCCACGACCCGCGCGGCGTCGGCGAGAATACGCGCCGCCTTCCACGCCGACGTCATCCCCATGGGCACCACGTCCTCCTGGTTGCCTTCCGTGGGAATCGACTGCACGCTGGCGGGCGTCGCGAGCACGCGGGCATCGGCGACGAGAGCGGCGGCGGCGATCTGCGGCGTCATGAAACCCGACTCGATACCGGGGTCCCGCGCCAGGAACGCCGGCAGGCCGGACGACAGGTCGGGATTCACGATTCGCTCGAGGCGCCGCTCGGCGAGCCCGGCCAGCGTGGCGAGCGCGATGCCGAGCACATCGAGCGCGAGGGCGATCGGCTGGCCATGGAAGTTGCCCCCCGAGATCACCTCCTCGCCAAACACCAGGGGGTTGTCGGTGGCGGCGTTGAGTTCCGTCGCCACGAGCCGCTCCGCGAACGCGAGCCCCTCGCCCACCGCACCCAGCACCTGCGGCGTGCAGCGGATGGAGTACGCGTCCTGAACGCGGGGGTCGTTCTCCCGGTGCGACTCGCGGATCTCGCTGTCGGCGAGGAGGTCGCGCAGGATGGCCGCCGAGCGCTGCTGCCAGGCGTGCGGTCGGGCTTCATGGACGCGGGCATCGAAGGGGTCGGGGGTGCCCCGTAGCGCCTCGAGGCTCATCGCGGCCGCGGCGTGCGCGGCGCGCCACAGCGCCCAGGCGTCGTGGACCAGCAGCGCGGCCAGACCGGTCTGGGCCTGGGTGCCGTTCACGAACGCCAGGCCTTCCTTGGCTTCCAGGGTGATGGGCTCGATCCCCGCCGCCTTGAGCGCCGCGCCGTCGTCCCCTTCCCCGATCATCGCGAGCGCTAGGTGCGACAGGGGCGCCAGGTCCCCCGACGCGCCCACGCTGCCCTGCGACGGCACGCGCGGATGCACGCCGCGGTTCAGCATCGTGACGATCAGCTCCGGCACCGCGCCGCGCACGCCGCTCGTCCCGCGGACGAGCACGTTGGCCCGCAACAGCATCATCGCCCGCACCGCCTCGACCGGGAGCGGATCGCCGACCCCCGAGGCGTGCGACCGAATCAGGTTGAGCTGTAACCGGCGGAGCTGGTCGGGGGGGATGCGGACGTGGGCGAGTTTCCCGAACCCCGTGTTCACGCCATAGATCGTGGCGCCGCGGGCGATGGCCGCCTCGACCGCGCGGCGTGAGGCGTCCACGTCCCGCAAGGCGGTGGGCGCGATGGCAACGGGGGCGCGGTCACGGGCGACGGCGACGACGTCCTGGATGGAAAGGGAATGGCCGTCGAGAGTTACGGGAGTCATTGGTGGCTGGAAACTAGCCCCCACGCACCAAGACGCCAAGACGCCGAACACTCGGCGTCTTGGCGTCTCGGCATCTCGGCGTTTATCTGTAGCCTACGACCTGTATGTCGTCCACGCTCGAGCCTGTCCCGCTCACCGTGGGGAGGTTGCCCCTGAGCTGCAGCTCCGGGTTCCCGGGATCCGTCTGGAAGCTCCAGTCGAAGATCACATAGTCCCGGCCTGCGTGGGTCACCCGCAGCGCGCCGTAGCGCAGCGTCGCGCTCTCCACGATTTCGAAGACGTAACCGTATCCGGGGGCCGCCTGGATCATGTTGCGGGAGTACCCGGAGACCGGCGCGAAATCGATGGACGTCAGGTCCGCCAAGGGCGACTGCGTGTACAGCCGCATCCGGGTCCCCGCGAACTCCGGCACGATCCACAGGCTCGAATCGGCGGGGTCGCGGTAGATCCAGAAATCGATGTCGGTGCGTGCACCGTCGGTCACGACGCCGAGCTCCGAGGCTTGGGCCTGCCCGTCGCGGTTCGCGTCGTCCCAGAAGCGGAACCCCGCCTGGGCCGCGTTTTCGTCGTACGCCCAGACGAGCACGTTCCGGGCGTCGGGCCGCGGGGTGTCCTGCCGCAGCGGCGACCAAAGGCTCTCATAACCTTCCGTGCTGACGGCGGAGACGCCGAAGCAGCGGGGCACGCCGTTGCTCATCGCCGACGCGAGGAACTCGGGCGCCACCGTCGTCCCCTCGAGCTGCCAGGCGGCGTCGCACAGACCCTGATCGAGGTCGTATCCCGTGCTGTAGACGCGGTACCACTTGAACCGGCCGGGGGCGGTCTCGAAGGCGTTGTCCGCCCAGCGCAAGTGGATGGCCCCGTTGAGCGACACGGACGCGAGCGACGTGGGCCGTGCGAGTTGCAGCCGCTCGTCCACCGTTATGACGTTGCTCGCCTCGCTCTCGTTGCCGTTCACGCCCACGGTGGTGACGTAGTACTGCAGGTGAGGCACGCCGTTGTCGTGGAAGGTGTTCGAGGTCGTCTCCCCGCGCAGTCCAAATGCGCCGCTCGAGCCGCCGCGGGAGTAAATGCGGTAGCTCGCGAGATCCGGGTCGGAGACGTCATCCCAGAACAATAGGATCCCCGACGGGGCACTCGGATCGCCACTCGGCTCGAGCTCGTAGCCCAGGGCATTGGGTGGAGCGATGGCGCCGGGAACGAATAGAGTCTTGGTGCACCCGAGGCTCATCAGCCCCACGGCGACTGCGATGTATTTCAGCGCGTGACGCATACGGTCCTCTGACAGGGGTCCGCCGGAGCGTATGGCAGGAGGTGTGCCGTTTGCTAATCGACGGTGGCTCAGCGAGTTACGGAGGAGCCGGAGAGTGTGACTGTCCTCGCACGAGGACACGAAACGGCGACGCCAGGACGCCAAGACGCCACGGTATTTCGTGCGACTGGGCGTCGTGGCGCGTGGCGTCGCTCTTACGGGTTCGCAAACGTCTGCTGATCGTAGTCGAACTTGATGTCCGGCTGGTCGAGCAACGAGATGTAGAAGTTGAACGCGAAGTTCCCGTTAGGGCTCTTCACGAGCGCGAAGCTCGCGTGCCAGCGGTAGAGGTCCCGCTCGAAGCGGACGTAGTGCTGGCCGAAGCGGCGGGTATCGAGGTCGTAGGCGGTGGTCCAGTTCGCGGTCCACTTCGCCGTGGGGCTGAAGCTGAGAGTCATGTTGAGCTGCTGGCGGCCGCCCTGCCCGGCACCCGGGGGAGGGGAGCCCGAGACCGGTTGCGCCTGTTCGCGCTGGCGGGTGCTCGAGTAGGAAAGAGAGAGGGAGAACCCGCGCCGGCTCACGCCGACCCCTCCCGGCCCGGCGTAGCCGCTGAACCGCGGATCCATCCCTTGTCGCGGGCCGGGCCCGGCCGCTGGCGGCACTTCTGGTGCCTGGTCTGGGGCAGCTGGCGTCGGCGCCGGTGTGGGCGCGCGTCCCGACCCCAACCCGAACAGGGAAGCGACCCCGGCCAGCGTGGCTGGCGTAATGGAGAACGACGCCGCGACGTTTTCGAGAAACGGGTTGAACTTGGTTGTGTCGAAGCCGACCGGGCCCTGCCACAGGTTGTGCCCCAGCGTGAGGCTGAACCCCGGCACCAGGTCCGAGGCGAGGGTGTTGGTGATCGACTGCGTTTGCCACCCCGTGCGCCCCGGCTGTTTCGCCTGCTCGAAGTTGTAGCCGACGGCGCTCGTGTTGATGCTCAGGATGCGGAGCTTGCGGGCCGGCTGGTCGGTGGTGTCCCCGGCCGGGCGGCGCAACTTCCCCTCGATGTTCTGCGATAGGCCGACCGAGATGAGCTGCCGCGGATCACTCCTGGCGTTCAGGGTTTGGCCCGTGGGGTCGAGCACGTGTGCGTATTCCTCGGGCACCTTCGCCCCGGGCGCGTACTCGTAGCTCACGAGCGGGGACACGGCGTGCCGGATGCGCGCGAGGGGGCCCGCGCCGGGAAAGAACCCAAAGAACGCGGGCGAGATGGACGCGCGGAACGCGAGCCGTTTCCCCTGTCGCACATACTTCCCACCGGAGAACTGGTTGCGGATCATGAACGGCCCGGCCGAGGTCGTGTTCAGGATCGAGATGCCGGGCTGCAGTTTCCAGCTGCCGCTGAAGAGCGAGGGCAGGTTGATCCCGGTCTGCCAGTCCACGCGGGTGACGAAGGTGCGGCCGTAGAGGACGCGGCGGCTGCCGCCGGGCGCAGTCGAGTCGGGGATCACGAATTCCTGTCGCTGATTGCTGGCCACGTCCTGGACGTCGACGCTGTTGGTCCAGTTCCAGCGGCCGAGGCGCAGCGGCGTCTGGAATCCGATCGCGGTCCGGCGGGCGTCGAAAAAGGTCGCCAGGGTGTCGGGGACGCTGTCGCCGGGGATGAGGATCGTGCCGCCGGGGTTATGGAAGGTTTGGGTGTTGGTATAGCTGAATCCGGGCGACCAGGTGATGGTCGGTGTGATGTTCACCGCCGCCGGGGTGAGGCGCACCTCGGGGAAGGTCTGGTTCACGAGGTCGCTCGACAGGTTCTGGGACCGGCTGCCGCCGACGCTCAATGCACCCCACGCGAACCGCTTATCGAAGTTCACCCGCGAGTTGAGGTTTGCCACCGCGAGGAACGGGTCGATGCTGTTGCGCTGCACCACCCGGGCGCTCGTCGCGTAGTCCACGCTGGCGTTGAAGCTGGTGCGGCTGTCGAAGCGTTGTTGGTGGGTCCACCCGATGCGCGTGGACGTGGCCGACGCGTCGGTCTGGGCGAGGCGGGTGTAGGAGATCCCGCCCGTAATGAAGCGGTCGAGCCAGCGGTAGCGCGTCTGCGCCCGGACGGTGAAGTTGCGTCCGGCGAACCAGTCGGCCGAGGCGAGGAAGTCCACGTAGTCGTTGATCGCAAAGTAGTAGCCCACGTTCGCGACGTGGCGTTGGTAGCTGCGGGAGGGGCGGACCAGGTCGTTCACCCCGAAGCGCGGCACCAGCATCCCGCTGCGACGCCCCGAGCGGATGTCCTGAAAGATGAACGGCAGCCAGAGGATGGGAACGTCACGGACGTAGAGCACCGCCGGCCGCGCCACCATCACGTTCTTGTTGAGCCACTTCACCTCGCCCGCGGCGAAGTGGTAGTCGGGCTCCGGCCGCGTGTCGGAAGTCACCTTGCTGGACGCGCCGTACAACCGCGTCGCGCCGGAGTCCACGGCCAGGTCGCCGCGCATCAACCAGGTCGCGCCACCCTGCTCGAAATCAGTGAGCGCGTCGTTCACGGTGCCTCGCTTGAGGCACGTGTCGTAGCGCATCCCCTCCCCCACCAACACCGTCCCCTGGTCGAACAGGCGGGGGTCGCCGGCGGCGTCCAACCGACACACGGCCTCGCGGTACTTCACGGAGTCGGCTTCGAGCTTGGTGCCCTCGCGATCCACGAACGCCGCGCCACGGAGAAAGATCGTCCCGCTGTCCCCCTCGACGAGGAGGGTGTCCGCCACGTAGCGGGTCGCCTCGTAGCCGTGGAGCGTGAGCAGCGAATCGATCACCGCGTCGGGCTCGGGGAACGCGCGCGTGGGGCCGCTGGGGAGGCCGAGCTGCCGCGCCGCGGCGCTATCGAGGGCCTGACCTGCTCCCTTGGGGCCGGGGGTACCCGGCGGCTGGGCGGCGCCGGGCCGGGGCGGTGGCGGGCGCCGCCGCAGTACCTTCTGCGAATCGATCGGCTGGGGCGGCGGATTCTGGGCGTGCAGCGCCGTCGTCCCGCTGAGCACCAGGAGGGCGACCACGGCCGCCGAGCTGGCCGCGGCGGCCCGGCGCCGCGCCTTGCGTCGCACGACGACCCAGGCGCAGACGATGCTGATCTCGTACAGCAGCACCAGCGGCACCATCATCATCAGCATCGAGAGTGCATCGGGGGGGGTGAGGAGGGCGGCGACGAAGGCCGCCACGACGATCGCGTAGCGGCGGTTGCGCGCCAAGAACTGCGGGGTCACGAGCCCCAACGAGGCGAGGATTACCACGACGAGCGGCAGCTCGGTGACGAGCCCGAAGGCGAGAATGAACGGCAGCGCGAAGCCGAAGTACTTATCGATCGTGATGATTGCCGCGAGGTCGTCGCGCTGGAAGGTGAACAGCACGCCGAGGGCGGCGGGGAGGGCATAGAAGTACGCCGCGGCCGCGCCCGCCGCGAACAGCGCGGCGCCCACCGACAGGGCCGGGATGATCACCCGCTTTTCGCGCGTGTACAGCGCGGGCGCCAGGAACGCCCAGATTTGGTAAATCACCACCGGCGAGGCGAGCAGCAGCCCGACGGCAAAAGCGATCTTGAGGGTGAGCAGGAACGGCTCGGTGGGGCTGGTGAAGGCGAGCCGGCCACTCGGGATGTAGGGGGCGATCGGCCGCTTCAGGACCTCGATGACGTCGATCTGTTGCACCAGGAGCCAACCGATCGCGGTGCCCAGCGTCACCGCGATCAGGCTCTTCAGGATGCGCCAGCGCAGCTCCTCGAGGTGATCGAGGAACGGCATCTCGCCGCGGGGAGCTTCGTCGGGCACGGGCCGCACCAACCCGGGGCGAGGCTACTGCCCCAGGCGTTGCAGCTTGTCGCGCGCGAGATTGGCCTCATCCGAGCGCGGGTAGCCGGCGACCACTCGGGCGAAATACGTCCGGGCGGCCGCTTTGTCGCTCCGCTGCTCGGCCAGGAGGCCCAGTTTGTAAAGGGCCGAGGGCGCGCGCGGCGAATTCGGGTACGCCTTCACGACCGTTTCATACACCGCGGCCGCCGAATCGGGATTCTCCCGGGAGAAAGTCTCACCGACGTAGAACAGCGCATCGGCGGCCCGCTCGTTCGTGGGGAACACTCGTAGAAATTCGCGGAAGCCCAGCCGTGCCGTCGCGAAGCTGCCGCGACGGAACTGCTGGAGGGACAGCTCGTACATCTGGTCCGGTCCCGGCCCGGCCGGGTTGCCGGAGGGCCCCACGGGCACGCCGGACTGGCTCCCCGTGTCCAGGGGTGCCGGCGGCTGGCGCGCCTGCTCCTGGAGCTGGCGTCGCAGCTCGGAGAGCCGCTGCTGGCTCTGCCCCGTCAGCTCCTGGATAGCGACGAGCTGCTGCTGGACTGCGAGCAGGTCGGTCTTCACATCGCCGCGCAGCTGCACCAAGTAGGCTTGCTGCGCGGCGAGCGCACGCTGCACGCCGGCAATGACGGCGAGGATCGAGTCGCGTTCCGCCGCCCGCGCGGAGTCCGAATGGGCAAGGTCGCCCTTCAGCGCCGCGACCCGGAGCTCGACCTTCCGGACGTCCCCTTTGAGGGCGCAGCCGGCGACGAGCCCCAGGGTTAGGACGAGCGGCGGGGTGCGCGACACCCGCGAGGGTGCCTTACGGCTTGGCGAGGACGTCGCCGCCGCCCGTAATCTCGACCTCGGCGCGGCGGTTTTGCGCCCACGACTCTTCGTCATGCCCCATCGCCATCGGCCGCTCTTCGCCCCACGACTGCGTGTCGATGCGGCTGGCGTCGATCCCGTGGCTCACGAGGTACTGCTTCGCCGCCACCGCGCGCCGATTGCCCAGCGCCAGGTTGTACTCGTCCGAGCCGCGTTCGTCACAGTGCCCGTTGATCCGGATCCGCAGGTTGGGGTTGGACTGGAGGATTCCCACCTTCTGATCGAGGATCGCCGCGTCATCCGGTCGGATGTTCGCCTTGTCGAAATCGAAGTGGATCATCACGGCCAGCATATTGCGCACCTCTTCCGTCGTGCGCGCAATCGCCGCCAGGGAATCAGCCTCGCGCTGCCGGGCCACACGTTCGGCTTCCTCCCGCGCCCGGCGCTCAGCCTCGGCCTGCGCCGCCGCGATGGAATCCTGCCGTGCCCGCTCTGCCATCGCGATCGAATCGGGACTTGCCTGGGGCGCCGGCGCCGGTGGAGGAGTTCCGCCGCCGCATGCGCTGCCGGTGGCGGCCGCGGCGATCAGGGCCAGAACGACCAGGGGTAGGCGTTTCATTCTCACGCTCTCCGGTTCAGGGGGTGGAAGAGGCGACGTCGGGAAGCCGCGGCGACCAGGCCGGCAGCCGGGCGCCGCTCTGCTGCAGCAGCGGCCGGATCCTGCCGGTGTCCAAATCGATGATCCACAGCTGCCGGTAGCCGGTCCGGTCCGACACGAACACCAAGTGCCGGCTGTCGGGCGACCAGCTCGGGTCCTCGTTACGCCCGACGGACGTCAGCTGCCGCACGGTGCGCGTTCGGACGTCGAGCACGAACACCTGCAGCGTGCCGGCGACGTCCCGATGAAACGCGACCGACCGCCCGTCTGGAGACCACTCTGGCGCGTTCGACGACCCGGTGACGCCGTAGTCGAACGGGGCGAACAGTTGCTGGTCCGTCCCATCCGACGCCATCACATACACTTGCGGCAGGCCGGATCGCGTCGAGACGAACGCGATCCGCTGGCCGTCCGGACTAAACGTGGGTGACAAGTTGTCTGAAAAGCGCCCCACGGTCAAGCGCTGTAAGCAGCAGTTCTCCTTGATGTTGACCGTGTAGAGGTCGGTGCCCTCTTCAGTCGCGCGGCTGAAGGCGAGGGTCTGCCCATCGGGCGAGAAGGCCGGCGTGAAGTCGAGCGCCTGGCCGGTGGTGGCGACCGGCCTCCGCTGGCCGCTCGCCATCTCTTGCACGAACAGCTGGCCCTTCCCCGCGAAGAATTCCATGTAGCCGAAGTGGCGGCCGTCGGGTGCCCATGCCGGGGACATCGCCTGGCGATCGCTCGATGAGACGAGCCGCATGTCGGCGCCGTCCTGGTCGATCAGGTACACCCGGCCGTCTCTCACGAACAGGATGCGAGTGGCGGCGACGCCCGGGGCGCCGAGGGCGGCCTGGAGAACCTGATCGGCGAGCCGGTGCACGGCCTGGCGGAACCCCGGGCTCTGGGACGGCGGCAGTCGGGTCTTGAGGGTCCGCCGAACCGCGTCCGCAGTGACGTCGTGTAAGGTGAGCACGGCGGTATCGCCTACGAGCCCTGCCTCCACCGCGAAATCAGCGCCGAGCGCCTGGAACAACGGATAGTTGAGGGTGATGGCCAGCGCGCCGCCGCGCGAGCCGCCGGGACGCGGTGCGCTGCCTGCGCGCGCGGTTCCAGCGAGCCGCATGGAGTCGCCGCCCGGGAGCGTGATCATTTCGAAGCGATCGCTGTAGTCCAAGTCCCGCGCGATGATGGCGCGCACGGAATCGAGCGCCGTGGGGCGGCCGGGCAGCATGACGAAACCGGGGCGCACGCCCGGCCGATAGATGATACCGATGCGAACCCCGCGGTCGATGGCGGACGTGTCCTGCGCGGACAGGCGGACTGTCGGACTGACGGACAGGAACAGTCCTGCGCAGAGCAGCATGTGCCTCACTGCCGTCTCCCGCTGAAGTAAAACCGAACGAACAGCACCTCCGACTGCCAGCCGTCCGGGAGAGATCCGAAAGCTTTGAACCGGCCGGCCTCCTCGACGGCGCCCTGCGCTTCGAGGTCGAACGCGAAATTACCCGAGCGCTTGATGAAGCGCAGGTCGGTCACCGAGCCGTCGCGATGCACGAAGAACGACACCTCCGCTTCGAGGGGCGTGCTCTGAGTGGGGCGCTGCCAGCGCCTGAGGATCTGAGACACGATGTTCTGCAAGTATTCCGGGAACGGGAACTCTATGCCTTCCGTGCTAACCGTCGCGACGTCGCTCCCGGTGGACGGCCGCTCGCCCGGCAGCGGCGCCGCCTTGGGCGTCGTCCGGGGCGCCGCCTCCCGCCGCGTCGCGTCGGCCGAGGGAGGCGGCGCCGCGCGGGAGACCGTGCTCTTGGGCGGCGGCTTGGCGGCGGGGGCCGGCGCGGGCCGCTCCTCGGCGGGCCGCTCGATAGCCTCCGGCGCCTTACGCGCTTCCGGCTCGGGCGTCGGGGCCGCGATCAGTCGAACCTTGTACGTCGGTGGCACCGGGCTTCTCGCTCCCGCCCCCGAGGCGAACAGGAACGTGCCCGCCGCTGCGTGCACCACGACCGTCCCGAGCAGGCCGAGCCAGGAATTGGAGGCAGCTTGGGGACGCGTCCGCTTCACCGTGCGATCGTCTCCGGTTCGGCCACGAGACCGACGTCAGCCACGCCCGCGGAGCGGATCACGAACAGCACCCGCACGACGTTGGCGTACGCCGCCCGTCCGTCCGCACGAAGATACACCCCGGAGGGCCGTTTGCTCCGGACGAATGCCGGGAACGTGGCCTGAAAGTCCTGGAAGGACAGCGCCGTCTGATCGAGAAAGATCCGGCCATCGCGGTCCACGGTCACGACCAGCCCCGACTTGGGCTCGAGCGGCCGCGCGGCGGCACGCGGCAAGCGCACGTCCACCCCACCCTGCATGATCGGGGCGGTGATCATGAAGATGATCAGCAGCACGAACGCCACGTCCACGAGCGAGGTGACGTTGATATCGGCGTTGAGCGGCAGCTCGCCATGGCCGCGCAGCCCGCCGCCCCCTAGCAGTCCTGCCATTAGAGCCTCCCCTCGCGAGCCATCGAGCCGATGATCTCCTGGGCGAACCCTTCCAGCTCACCCGCGAAGAGGCCCAGGCGGCTGACATAGAGGTTATAGGCCATCACGGAGGGCACGGCGACCGCGAGGCCCGCCACCGTGGTCACGAGCGCCTCCGCGACGCCCGGCGCCACCGCCGCGATGTTGCCCGAGCCCCCGACGGCGATCCCGATGAAGGCGTCCATCACACCCAGCACGGTGCCCAGGAGGCCCAGCAACGGGCTGACGGATCCGAAGGTCGCAAGCCAGGGGATGAACCGCGCCGCGGCGTCGCGTTCGGCGGCGACTTCCTTGGCGAGCACCATCCGCAGCGCCTCGAGCTGTGTCGTGGTGAGGGCGTTCTCGGTCAGGACGCCACCCTCCTTCAGCGTCCCAGGCTTCAGCTCCGAGAAGAAGTGAATGCCCTCACGCAGGATGCGGTTGTACGGGGATGCCGGCAGGCGCATCGCGGCGTGGTACGCGTCCTCCAACCGGGGGGCCCGCTCGATCTCGAACAGGAACCGGTCGCCCAGCCGGCGCATACGCCGGAACTGCCACCACTTGAGGACGATCAGATACCAGGAAGCCACCGAGAAGAGCACGAGCACGCCGAGCACGACCTTGGTCTCGCGGCTCGCGGTGAGCACCATTTCCCACGCCGAGGTGGGAATCGCTCCGCCGACCTGTAGCAGCACGCCTCAGTCCTCCGCGAACCAACGAAACGTGGATGCAAGTCCCTCTGCCAGTGACACGCGCGGGCGCCAGCCGAGCTCCCGCTCCGCCTTCGAGACATCGAGGGCGCTGCGCAGGATCTCCCCCGCCCGGGGCGGCGCGTGGCGGATGGCGGGCCGACGCCCTGCGGTCTCCGCCAGCTGTGCGGCGAGGCGGTTGACCGACGTCTCGAGCCCCGTCCCGATGTTGAACGCCCGCGCGTCGACGCTCGTGAGCGGCCACACGGGATGGCGGCTCGCGAGAAGATTGGCAGACGCCACGTCGCCCACGTAGACCAGGTCCCGCGTTTGCTCACCGTCACCGAAGATGGTGAGCGGGTCGCCCCGAAGGAGACGCTCGCTGAAGATCGCGACCACGCCGGCCTCCCCCTGCGGGTCCTGGCGCGGCCCGTACACGTTGCTGTAGCGCAGCGCCACCGTCTCGATACCGTAGAGCAGGCCGAAAGTCGCCAGGTAGTACTCCGAGCTGAGCTTGGCGGTCCCGTATGGGGAGGTCGGCAGCTTGGGTGCCTCCTCCCCGACCGGCAGCGCGCTCCCCTCCCCGTACACCGTCCCTCCCGACGACGCAAACACCACCCGCCTCACTCCGCCCGCCCGCGCGCCCTCCATGAGGTTGAGCAGGCCGACCACGTTGATCTCGGCGTCGAGGTCCGGCTGATCCACCGAGCGGCGCACGTCGATCTGGGCCGCATGATGGTCGAGTACGGCGAACCCGCCCGTGGCGACGAGGTCGCGCGCCTCGGGGGAGCGGATGTCCGCCACCACGAACGCCGCGCCGGCCGGCAGGTTGTCCCGGCTCCCGCTCGAGAGGTCGTCGAGAATCGTGACGTCGTCGCCAGCGGCGAGAAACGCGTCCGCCACGTGGGACCCGATGAACCCCGCTCCCCCTGTCACCAGCACTTTGCGCCTCATGCCCGCGACCCCAATCCGAAGAGTGTCTTGAGGGCCTCCAACAGCCCGAACCCCCGCCCCTCCTCCGCCGCCTTCTTCAAGGCCACCGTCGGATGGTGCAGGAACTTGTTCATCAACGCGTAGCTGAACTGCTCGATCTGGGCCCGGTCGGCGTCGCTCAGGTGGCCCAGCCGGCGCATCGCCCGCTGCAGCTCCACGGCGCGCACCGCGTCGACCCGGCTCCGGAACTCCTTGATCGCGGGCACCATCCCCAGCCCGTGGAACCAGGCCCAGAAGTGCTCCACCTCCTGGTCCACGATCCGCTCCGCCTTGGGGATCTCCTCCCGCCGGGCGACCGCCGCCTGCTGGGCGACCGTCTGCAGGTCGTCCAGATGATAGAGGAACACGTTCTCCAGCTGGCCTACCGCGGGCTCGACGTCGCGGGGCACCGCGAGGTCGAGAATGCACAACGGGCGACCCTGGCGGCGCGCGATTGCCGGCGCGACGCGTTCCCAGGTGACGACCGCGTGCGGCGCCGCGGTCGAGCAGAGCACGATGTCGGCGTGCTCGAATTGCGCCCATGCCTCATCGAGCGTCATCGCCTTGGCGCCCATGCGCTCGGCGATCGTCCGGGCGCGCTCGTAGGTGCGGCTCGCGACCAGCGTGACGCCCACCCCCTCGGCTGCGAGGCAGGTGGCGGCCAGTTCGGCAACGTCCCCCGCCCCGAGGATCAGCGCGGCCCGGTCCGTGAGGTCGCCGAAGATCTTCTCGGCCACCGCGACCGCCGCCGATGGCGCGGAGGCGTTCCCTGCGCCGAGCACCGTCTCGCTCCGCACTCGCGAGCCCACGAGCAGGGCGGTCTGGAACAGGCGGTGCAACACCGGCCCCGCCTGGGCGCGCGACAGCTCCCACGCGTCGCGCACCTGTCCCTGGATCTGCGCCTCGCCGAGGATCATGGAGTCCAGCCCGGCGGAGACGCGATACAGGTGTCGCACCGCCTCGCGGTCGCGGTGCACGAAGCCGTAGTCGCGCGCGGGACGGCCGTCCCCGAGGCGCTCGCTCAGGATACGCCACACCTCTTCCGGCGCTGCTGCGCCCGCCTCAGCCAGGTAGAACTCGGTGCGGTTGCAGGTCGAGAGCAGCACGCCGCCGCTCGCCCCGGCGTGCAAGACACGGTGCAGCGCCTGGGGAATCTCGTGGGGCGCGTGGGCGAACCGCTCGCGTACCTCCAGCGGGGCGGTCAGATGATTGACGCCAAGTACGGTGATGCTCATGCCCCGGCGCTCAGAGAAAGCGCCCCGCGACGGGCTGCGTGAGCTTCAGCGCGAGATAGACCAGCAGTACCGCCGTAAACCCGGCGATGCTCGCCACCGCGGCGCGGCGGCCCATCCAGTGCCGCACGTGCCGCAGCCACACCGCCCAGCCCAGCACCAACCAAGTGAACATCCCCCACACGACCTGCGCCTTGTCCACGTGCAGGCCGCCGGCGAAGCGGACGGCGTACCCGATCGCGAGCAGGACGCCCAGCGTCAGCGCGGGGAACCCTGCCGCCAGGGCGATTTGATTGAGGCGATCCAGGCGCTCGAGCGGCGGGAACAGGCGGAACATCTGCCCGAATCGCTTCGCCTTGAGCTCACGAAACTGGAGCAGGTAGAGCGCCGACGAGACGAACGCGAGGGCGAGCAGCGCCAGGCCGAGCACGCTGAGCGTCACGTGCATCACGAACCAGGCATTGCGGCCGGCGGAGGGCTCGGCGCCGGGCCCGAAGCCGATCAGGAGCGCGAGGCCCACGAGCCCCGTCGCGAGCGGCGCGGTGAACAGCGCCACTGCCTGCGCGCGGAGCACGCGCTCGCTCACCACCTGGAGCAGGACCAGGAACAACGCCAGCATCGAGAGCGCGGGGGCGAGCCCGACGAGCGACAGCTGGACCAGCGCGGCAACGTGGAAGGCGGCGCCCGCCATGGGCGTACCGAGCATGAGGGCGCGCGGCGCGGACCGCGCGCCGGCAAATGGCGCGAGCGCGAGCGCCGTGGTGAGGCCGTACAGCCCCAGCGCGAGGAGATGCATGTGAAGAATCACAGGCCGAAGACGCCGGGCCCGCGGTCACGGGCCCGGCGGCCAATCAGGAAGGCATCTTGTTGATGAGGCGCACCGGCATGCCGGCCTGCACGTTGGGGTTCGTCACGCCGAGCACGAGGCCCGTGGACGAATGCTCCCGCGTGTGCACCACCATCAGCGTGACACGTACCTGCTCCGACGCGCCGCCGAGCTGCGTCGACGCGGGCCGGTAGACCTCGAAGATGTCCCCCGCCACTACGCCGTCGGCCCGGCCCTTGTCGATGAACAGGTGCTGCCCGGTGGCCGCGAGCGGGTGCACGTCCCGCGGCGCGATCAGCCGCCCCTCGAGTCCCTGCGCCACGGGCGCCGGACGCACCCGGCCGGGATCCCGGAACGGCTCGAGCGGCATCGCGAGATGCCCCTCGTGGATGCGACCGAACTGCATGATCACCTCGGCCAGCACCTGGTGTTGCTGGACCGCGGTGACCCGCGCCACGCCGAGCGGCACCACCACGTCGCCCCAGTTCACCAGCTGCCGGTCAAGGCGCGTGATGAGCAGGGAGTCCCCGACGTGATACGAGGCGTTCTGCGGCGGCTGGATCGCGATCTCCTCGTAGGGCCGCGCCGAGGAGCGCTCGGACAGCCGGGTGATGGCGGGCTGGGCCGTCGCCCCAAGCACGGTCGCCCAGGGCAGCTCCTCCCGCTCGCTCAGGAAGCCGGCGGCGTAGAATTCCCCGCGCCGCAGCGGCCGGTACGGCTGCTCCGCATAGGCCCGGAGTACGCCCCGCACCTCCTCCGCCTTGGTCACCCGCTGGTCGAAGATGGTCTGGTAGGACTCGGCCGGCGGAGGCGGCGGGGGCTCCTCGACCACGGGCGCCGCCTGCGCGGTGTCGGCGGGGGGGGCCTCCACCGGCGCCGCCACTACCGTGTCCGCCGCGCTCACCGTGTCAGCGGCGCTGGGCTGGGCGCGCACGGTGTCGGCGATTTGCGTCGTGTCGCTCTGGGCCACCACCGTCGTGGTGTCGCCGGGCGGACCCTGGGCCACCATGCCCCCCGGCCCGAGCATGAGCACCTCGCCCGGATAGATCCAGTGCGGGTCCTCGATGACGGCCGTGTTGAGGCGGTAAATCTCCGGCCAGAGCAGCGGGTCGCCGAAGTACAGCTGGGCGATGGACCAGAGGGTCTCGCCCTTCGCGACCGTGTGCGTGCCAGTTATCTGCGATGCGGCCGGTGCCGCTTGCGTGGTATCCTGCGCGCGCAGGATCGGGCACACGAGCGGCACCGCCACAACGGCGAGCAGGGCCGCTCGATTAGAACGGCAGATCGTCGTCCTCCTCATCCAGCGCCTCCGGGAACGCTTCGAGCGATTCGGCTTTCCCTTCGGGGGCCACCTTCGCGCCAGCCTTCGCGCGGGCGAACTCGGCACCCTCACCGCCGCCCATGCCGCCCCCTCGGGGTGAAAGCAGGATCACTTCCCGCGCGATGATCTCGGTGACGTAGCGCGTCTGCTTCTCACGATCTTCCCACGTGCGGTACTCAATCCGGCCCTCGACGTAGATCTTGTCGCCCTTCTTCATGAACTTCTCGGCGAGGTCGGCCAGCTGGGCCCCTTTGTTGTTCCAGCAGATCACGCGGTGCCACTCAGTCTTCTCCTGCTTCTCCCCACCCTGCCCGGTCCACTGGCGGCTGGTGGCCAGAGAGAGGTTGGCAACACGGGACCCGTTGTTGGTGCTCCGCACCTCGGGATCGGCCCCCAGATTCCCGATCAGCATGACTTTGTTGAGACTCCGGCTCACAGAAACCTCCGACGTAAGGCGGGTGGGGGCCCAAGGATGCCCCACAGTATATGAATCGCAAGTTATTCTGTCAATCAAAGATACGCCACTTGTGCTAAACTTACGCATCGCCTCCGACTGCAAGAATGGCAGTTCGCAAGACGACCGCCGCCTCCGGCGGCCGCCGGTAATAGTTGGGACGCAGCCCCACCGGCGTGAACCCCAGTTGCTCATACAGCCGCCGAGCCGCGGCGTTCGACTCGCGCACCTCGAGGTAGACGGACCGCACACCCTTGGCGGCGAGGGTCGCGAGCATCTGCTCGACCAGCGCCTTCCCTACACCGCACCGCCGGTGCTCCGGCGCAACCCCCAGGTTCAGGATCTCTGCTTCATCCGCGCCGTAATGGGCGACGACGTACCCGACGGCCAACTCTGAGGCGTCGGCGGCGACGAAGAACGGCACGCGCGAATTGATGCAGTCCTCGAGGTCGCGCGCTGACCACGGGTCGCTGAAGACGGCCCGCTCGATCGCGTGGAGCGCGGGCGTGTCAGCGGCTCGCGCCGGGCGAATCCGGTAGCGGGCGTCCGTGGCGCGCCTCCCACTTGACCTGCGCTTCCGCCAGGCGGCCGTAGACCGGCTCGGCGGTGAGCACGTCGTCGATCGTCCGAGCCGCGCCTTCGCGGGTGACGATGGCGAGCAGCATGGCCGCGAGTGGAGGCAGGCTCTCGAGCGGCACCGGCGCCGCACCCGACCACCGCTCCACCTCGCCCGGGTAGCGCATTGCGCCGTCGCCGACCACGAGCTTCGGTCGCACCGATGTCCGGTCCGCGAACTCGGGGATCGTCATCACCGCCGGCGGAACGAGCGTCTCCACGTGCCCGGGATGGAACACGTACAGCGCGCCGTACACCTGGCCCCGCAGCGCGTCGAAACAAGCGGCCACGGGTACCGGGTCCAGCTTCAGGGCGGCGCCCGCCGCCGCGGCCATCAGCGACGGCACGGCCCGCAGTGCGAGGCCCGTCTCCTGCACCAGCCCCTTGGCCGCCGCCCAACCAATGCGGAGGCCGGTGAAGCTCCCAGGGCCGTCGCCGAGCACGACCCCCTCAAGGTCCGCCGGCCGGAGCCCGAGGGGCGATAGCGCGAAGGCGATCAGCTGCACGATCTCGTGCCGTCGCGCTCCCTGCACGTGCGCCCCGCTCTGCGCGCCCGGCGGGGCCCCGACCGCCACGCTCGCCAAGTCGGTGGCAGTATCGATCGCCAGCCAGGGCGCGCTCACGGCTCCTCCACGACGCGCACGTCCGGGTCGGCGTCGAAGGCCAGCCGCAAGTGGCGGTCGAGCGGCGGCGCCCAGGCGCCGGCGCGCTCAGGCCACTCAATCAGGACGATCGCCCCCTCGTGCATCATCTCCTCGAATCCCAGGTCGCGCGCCTCGTCGGGCTGCCGGAGGCGATAGCAGTCTACGTGATACACCGGGCGGCCGGCGGCGTCGTAGCGGTGCACCAACGCGTATGTGGGGCTCGTGGCCAGCGTGGGTGCGCCCAGGCCCCGGCAGATCGCTTGAACGAGGGTGGTCTTCCCCGTTCCCAGCTCCCCGGAGAGCCCGATGACCGCTGGGGCGGCGAGGGCACGCCCCAGCGCCTCACCGAACCGGCTGAACTCGTCCGCGCGCAGGCGCACGGCGGGTGGTCCCGTCGGCTTCGGCCCGAAGCTCGAGGATCTGGTCGCGAAGCAGCGCCGCCAGCTCGAAGTCCAGCTCCTCGGCGGCGGCCTGCATTTGCTGCTCGAGGAGGCGAATCAGGGCCTCGCGTTCCTTGGCGTCCACCGGTCGCTTGACGCCCGGGGCGGCGGGGCGGGCCGTGCGGGCATCGGCCACGCGGGTGACGAAGCGGATATCGCCAACCGATTTGACGATCGAGCGTGGCGTGATGCCGTGCTCGGCATTGTAGGCGAGCTGGGCGACGCGGCGGCGGTTCATCTCGTCCAGGGCACGGCGCATCGAACCGGTAATCGTTTCGGCGTAGAGGATCGCCCTGCCCGCCAGATTGCGGGCGGCGCGTCCCACGGTCTGAATGAGCGAGCGGTCGGACCGGAGAAACCCTTCCTGGTCAGCGTCGAGAACGGCGACGAGCGACACCTCGGGCAGGTCGAGTCCCTCGCGCAGCAGATTGATTCCCACCAGGACGTCGAACTCCCCCAGGCGCAGACCCCGGATGATCTCGACCCGCTCGATCGCGTCGATCTCGGAGTGGAGGTAGCGCACCCGCACGCCGTGCTGCTGCAGGTAATCGGTCAGGTCCTCGGCCATCCGCTTGGTGAGGGTCGTGACCAGCACCCGCTCGTTCTTCTTCTCCCGCAACCGGATTTCGTGCAGCAGGTCGTCCACCTGGCCCTTCACCGGCCGCACCGCGACATCGGGGTCCACGAGGCCGGTGGGCCGGATGATCTGCTCCACCACCACGCCACCTGAGAGCCGCAGCTCTTCGTCACCCGGGGTCGCCGAGACGAAGATGATCCGGGGGACGAGGCGCATGAACTCGTCGTAGCGCAGCGGCCGGTTATCGAGCGCCGAGGGGAGGCGGAACCCGTAGTCCACGAGCGTCTGCTTGCGGGAGCGGTCCCCCTCATACATCCCCCCGATCTGCGGCAGCGACTGGTGCGATTCGTCGAGGATGCAGAGATAGTCGGGCGGGAAGTAGTCGAGCAGACAGGCGGGGCGCTCGCCGGGCGCCCGGCCGGTGAGGTGGCGCGAGTAGTTCTCGATCCCGGTGCAGCGCCCCACCTCGAGCAGCATGTCGATGTCGAAGTTGGTGCGCGACTCGAGCCGTTGGGCCTCCACGAGCTTGTTCTGCGCCTTGAGCTCCGCGAGCCGCTCCCCAAGCTCTGCGCGGATCGCCGCGACGGCGCGCTCGACCGAGGGCCGCTGAGTGACGAAGTGGGTCGCCGGGTAGACCGCGCAGTGCGGCAGTTGGGTGATGGCATTGCCGGTCACCGGGTCGATCTTAGCAATCCGCTCCACCGTGTCGCCCCACAGTTCGATCCGCACCCCTTGCTCGTCGTAGGCAGGAAAGATCTCGATGGTGTCGCCGCGGACGCGGAACGTGCCCCGCTCGAGGGAGACGTCGTTGCGCAGGTACTGGATCTTGACCAGGTCCTCGAGCAGGGCGTCTCGGCCGCGCTCCTCGCCCACCGTTGCCGTGACGAGCAGCTGGCGATACAGCTCGGGGTCGCCCAGACCGTAGATCGCCGACACGCTCGCGACGATGACCACGTCCTCGCGCTCCATCAAGCTGGAGGTGGCGCGGAGGCGAAGGGCGTCGATGTCGTCGTTGATCGTCGAGTCCTTGGCGATGTAGGTGTCGGTCGCCGGGACGTAGGCCTCGGGCTGGTAGTAGTCGTAATACGAGATGAAGAACTCGACGGCGTTCGTGGGGAAGAATGTCTTCAGCTCGCCGTACAGCTGGGCGGCGAGCGTCTTGTTGTGCGACAAGACCAGCGTAGGCCGGCCGAAGTTGGCGACGACGTGGGCCATCGTCATCGTCTTTCCCGAGCCGGTGACGCCGAGCAGGGTCTGGTAACGGTCGCCGTGGCGCAGCCGTTCCGTGAGCTCCCGAATCGCGCGCGGCTGGTCCCCCGCCGGCGAGAAGGCGGAGGAGAGGATCAACGTCATCCTGATAAGTTAACCGAGGGATTGCTGCTCGTGGGGGGCGCCGGCGTCGCGGCGGGCAATCTCGGTCACGCCCTTCACCCGCCGCACGGCCCGCAGGACCTTGTTGAGCTGGGTCTGGTTTTCGACCTCGACCAGCACGTGTCCGTAGACGGCCCCGTCCTTGGACGACAACTCCGCCGAGCGGATGTTCGTCCCGGTCTCGCTGATCGCCTCGCAGATGTCGGCGTAGAGGCCCCGGCGATCCTCGCCGCCGACCGCCAGCCGGACGACGAAGACCTCGCCAGCCGATTCCTGCCAGTCGATCTCGACCCGCCGCTCTATCTCGGCGGAGAGCACGAGGAGATTGGGGCAGTCGCTACGGTGGATTGAGATCCCCCGCCCCTGCGTGACGTAACCCACGACCTGGTCGCCCGGGACCGGCTGGCAGCATTGGGCGTAGCGGACCATCAGGCCGTCCACGCCCTGGATCTTGATCCCCCGCCCGAGACGGATGCGGTCGATCACCCGGCCGAAGGCGGTCGGCTTGGGCGCCTGGAGGTCCTCGGCGTCGAGGTCGGGAAAGAGGGCTCGCATCACTTGGCCCAGCGGCATGTCCCCCCGGCCGATCGCGGCCACGAGCTGCTCGGGGGTGCCGACCGACAGGGCGGTCGCGGCCCGCTCAAGCTGGGCAGCGGCGGGCGCGAGCAGCCGCCGGCGGCGGACTTCGCGGTCCAGTATCTCGTGCCCCAGCTCGAGCGAGCGGCCGTGCTCCTCCTGCCGGATCCACTGCCGAATCTTGTGGCGGGCGCGGCCGGTGTGGACGTGCGACAGCCAGTCCTGCGACGGCTTGGCGTGGGGGCTCGTGATGATCTCGACCGTGTCGCCGTTCTTCAGGGGACGGTGCAGCGGTGCGATGCGCCCGTTGATGCGCACCCCCTGGCAGTGCAGGCCGACCTCGGTGTGGACCGCGAAGGCGAAATCGATCGGCGTGGCGCCCTTGGGCAGCCGCTTCACGTCGCCGCGCGGCGTGAAGACGAAGATCTCGTCCTGATAGAGGTCGACCTTGAGAAACTCGAGAAACTCCTCGGGGGTGTGGGCGTCCTGCTGCAGCTCGATCAGCTGCCGGAACCAGGCGAGGTGACGGTCGAGGTCGTCGGGCTGCTTCCCTCCCTTCCCCTCCTTGAACAGCCAGTGCGCCGCGATGCCGTACTCGGCGGTGCGGTGCATCTCGCGGGTGCGGATCTGGATCTCGTACAACTGGCCGGCGGGCCCGAAGACCGTCGTATGGAGCGACTGGTACCCGTTGGACTTGGGGCTCGCGATGTAGTCCTTGATCCGCTCCTGCAGCGGAGTCCACTTGTGGTGGATGATCCCCAGGGCGTGGTAGCAGTCCTGGACCGTGTTCACGAGGACGCGCACCGCGAGGAGGTCGTAGATCTCCTCGAAGGGCTTGTCCCGCTTCTTCATCTTCTTGTAAATAGACCAGAAGTTCTTGGGCCGGCCCGTGATTTCGATGTCGGTGATCCCGGCGCGCTCCAGCTCTTGGGCGAGCGGGGCGCGGAGTCGCTCGATCGTTTCCTCCCGCTCGGTCCTCCTTGCTCGGATCTTCTTCAACATGTCCTTGTAGTCGGCCGGCTCGAGGAACTTGAACGCCAGGTCCTCGAGCTCTGCTTTCATCCCCGCCATCCCAAAGCGGTGCGCCAGTGGCGCGTAGATCTCGCGCGTCTCCAACGCGATGCGGCGCCGCTTGTCCTCGGCCAGGTGCTCGAGGGTGCGCATGTTGTGGAGCCGGTCGGCGAGCTTGATGATGATGACCCGCGCATCCTTGGCGATCGAGAGCAGCAGCTTGCGGTAGTTCTCCGCCTGCTCCTCGGCGCTCGAGCGGAATGTCAGGGTGGCGATCTTGGTGAGGCCGTCCACCAGCTCCGCTACTTCGGTGCCGAAATCGCGGCGGATGTCGTCGATCGAGACGTTCGAGTCCTCGACCACGTCATGCAGCAGGGCGGCGGCGATGGTCGTCGAGTCCATCTGCGCTTCGGCGAGAATCGTGGCCACGGCGACGCTGTGGGTGACGTATTCGTCCCCCGACTGGCGCTTCTGGCCGTGGTGGGCCTGGGCGCTGGCACGGTAGGCGCGCGCCAGCAGGTCCAGGTCGAGGCGGTCCCGCTGGGCCGCCACCGCCCGGGCCAATTCCGGCGCGAGCATGGGGGCCGTGCTGGTCACAGCAACCCCGCTTCCGCGAAGCTCACGTAGCGCTCTCCTCCCACGATCACGTGATCATACACCGGCACGTCCAACAGGCGCCCGGCGTCCACGAGTTGCCGGGTCACCGCCCGGTCGTCGGCCGAGGGCGTCGGGTCGCCGCTCGGGTGGTTATGCACGACGATAATCCCCGCCGCCGCTTCGGCGATCGCCGCCCGGAACACCTCCCGCGGGTGCACGAGCGAGCTGTTCAGGATCCCACGGGTGATCAAGAGATCCGCGAGGATCTGGCTCTGACTCCCCAAGGCCAGGACGTGGAACTCCTCCACCGCCAGGTCCCGCAGCCGCAGCTCGTAATATCGCTGGACATCAGCCGGGCCGCGGATCCGCTCCGGCGGCGGCTCCGCCTCGACGCTCGCCCGGCGCCCGAGCTCCAGTGCCGCCGCGAGGCGCGCGGCCTTGGCGCGCCCGACCCCTGGTACTCGGGCCAGCTCGCCGCACGGCCGCCCCGCCAGCCGACGGATCGAGCCTTCTGTCCGGGACAACAAGTCTCCCGCCACCGCCAGGGCGTCCCGCCCGGCACAGCCCGTCCCTAGGAGGATGGCCAGAAGCTCCTGCCCCGTCAACGCGGGCGCGCCGACGGCCCAGAATCGCTCGCGGGGACGGTCGTGGGCGGGGTGCTCGGAGAGGCGGAGGGACATGGAGGCAAGATAGGCCCAAGCACCCCGACCGCCGTACCGAATCAGCGCGGTCCAGGGGTAGAAGGGCTTCAAAAAACGCGCGTCGCTACACCCCCGCCCCGTGGCATTTCTTGAACTTCTTCCCGCTGCCGCAGGGGCACGGGTCGTTACGTCCCACGCCGGCATAGGGGTTCGCCACTGCCGCGCCCACGGGTGACGGGCGCCCAAACGGACTCCCGGTGGGACCGGTCGCGCCGCCGCTCACCAAGCCATCGGCGTCCGGCTTGCTCGCCACCATCGGCGCGGCGCGGCGCTGGGGCAGCCCGGCCGCCGGGCTGGCAAGCGTGGTCGGACCGAAGGCGCGGCGGGGCCGCTGCTCCGGTGCACCCGGCGGCGGGCCGATCTCCACCTGCAGCCGGAGCCACCGCTCGGTGAACGTCGAGCGCAGATCGTCCATCAGTCCCTTGAACATGTCGAAGGCTTCGTGCTTGTACTCGATCAGCGGGTCCTTCTGCCCCCAGGCGCGGTATTGGATCGCGGCGCGCAGCTGGTCCAGGTCGTAGAGATGGTCCTTCCACTTCTCGTCCAGCACGCCGAGCATCACGTGCGCCAACAGCTGCTCGCCGAGCTTCGAGGCACCGGCGCGGACCTCCAGGTCCTTGAAGTAGCCGAGCTTCGCCTGGAAGCCGGCGCGCCCCGCTTCCTGGGCGGCGCGGACCAGTTCGTCGCGGTCACGGATCTTGGTGGGATCCGTGACCCCCGACACCGAGACCAGGTACTGCTGCAGGAACTCCGTCTCGATCAGCGGCCGGTCCCACTGTCCCGGGTCGTCCCATTCGGCGACGAGCCCGTCGGCGAGCTTCTCGACCGTCGCCTCGACCATCCGCACCGCCTCGGCCTTCAGCTCCTCCCCGCCCTCGAGCGCGAACTTCCGCAGCGAGTAGATCACCTCCCGCTGTTGGTTCATCACGTCGTCGTACTCGAGCAGCCGCTTGCGCGCCTGGAAGTTCTGCAGCTCGACGCGCTTCTGGGCCTGGCCGATGGCGCTCGTCACCCAGGGGTGAGTGATGACCTCGCTCTCCTCGACGAGCGTGCCCGACTGGCCGCACTTCTGGCATTTCGCAGTGAGCTTCTCCTGCGTCTCGCCGCAATTCGAGCAGCGGTACGCGCCGCCGCCGGTCTTGTCCATCCAGTGCGCGATGCGGTCCGAGCCGAACAGCCGCATCAGGTCGTCCTCCAGCGACAGGAAGAAGACGCTCTGCCCCGGGTCGCCCTGGCGGCCGGAGCGGCCGCGCAGCTGGCGGTCGATGCGGCGCGATTCGTGGCGCTCGGTGCCGATGATCACGAGGCCGCAGGGTGGATCCTCGTAACAGCCGAGCTGCTTGATCTCCGCCTGCGAGAGGTCGGGTTGCTCGACCTGCTGACCGAACGCCGGGTCGCGGGAGAGGATCCCGCACACCCGGCATTTCTTCACGCCGGGACCGAGTTTGATGTCGGTACCGCGGCCGGCCATGTTGGTCGCGATCGTGATCGAGCCCGGCTGGCCCGCCAGCGCCACGATCTCCGCCTCGCGCTGGTGGTACTTGGCGTTCAGCACCTCGTGCTTGAGGCCGCGGCGCTTGAGCATCCGCGCGAGCGTCTCCGAGACGTCGACGCTCACCGTGCCCACCAGCACCGGTAGGCCGCGCGTGTGCTGGCGGTCGATCTCGTCGATCACCGCGTTGTATTTCTCGCGCCGGGTCTTGTAGATCAGGTCGTGCTTGTCGACGCGCCGCACGGGCCGGTTGGTGGGGATCACCACCACCTCAAGGCCGTAGATCTGGAAGAACTCGGTCTCCTCGGTCTCGGCGGTGCCCGTCATCCCGGCGAGCTTCTCGTACATCCGGAAGTAGTTCTGGATCGTGATGGTCGCGAGGGTCTGGGACTCCTCGCGCACCGCCACCCCTTCCTTCGCCTCCACCGCTTGGTGCAGCCCGTCCGACCAGCGCCGCCCCGGCATCATCCGGCCGGTGAACTCGTCGACGATGAACACCTGGCCGTCCTGGACCACGTACTCCACATCCTTGTCGTACAGGGCGTGGGCCTGGAGCAGCTTGTGGATGATGTGGAGCACCTCGCTCTTCTGGGCGTACTCGGCCTCGACCGCGCGGCGCTGGGTGATCTTCTCCGGGGGCGAGAGCCGCTCGTCGTGCTCGATCTCATGCACGGCGTGCGAGATGTCGGGCACCACGAATAGCGTCGGGTCTTGGGGCGACATCGTCTCGACGCCCAGTTCGGTGAGGTGCACCGAGTGACCGCGCTCGTCGAGCACGAAGTAGAGGTCGTCCTCGAGGTCGCGCATCTTCTGCTTGGGCGCGGGGAGCTTGCGGTCGGCGAGGCGATCGAGCTCCACCCGCTGGACGAGCACCTTGATCCCCTGCTCGTTCAGCAATTTCATGAGCTTCTTGTTCTTCGGCATGCCAAGCTGCGCCTTGTAGAGCAGCACGGCGCCGTCGTACTGGGTCGTTCCGTTGGCGAGCAGGGGTTCGGCCTTGGCGATCAGGTCGTTCACGATCGCCGTCTGCTTGCGGACCAGCTGGACGACCTGGGCGTTGAACTGCGCGTACTTGTCGTCCGCTTCCGTCCCCACCGGCCCTGAGATGATGAGCGGGGTGCGGGCCTCGTCGATGAGGATCGAGTCCACCTCGTCGATGATGGCGTAGGAGTGGGCGCGCTGGACCCGCTGGTCCAGCGAAAACACCATGTTGTCGCGCAGGTAGTCGAAGCCGAACTCGTTGTTCGTGCCGTACGTGATGTCGCATAGGTACGCCGCGCGCCGCTCCGGGGTCTGCGGCTGGGTGTCGTCGATGCAGCCGACGGTGAGACCGAGCCACGTGAAGAGGTGGCCCATCCACTGCGAGTCGCGGCGGGCGAGGTAGTTGTTGACTGTGACGAGGTGCACGCCGCGGCCCGCGAGCGCGTTGAGATACATCGGCAGCGTGGCGACCAGGGTCTTCCCTTCCCCCGTCGCCATCTCGGCGATCTTCCCCTGGTGCAGCACGATCCCGCCGATCAGCTGCACGTCGTAGGGGACCATATCCCAGGTGAGCGCGTGCCCGGTCACGACGACGTCGCTGCTCTGGAGCCGGCGGCATGCCTCGCGCACCGTGGCGAACGCCTCCGGCAGGAGGTCGTCGAGGGTGGCCTGGATTTCCTTCGACAGCCGCTTCTCGGCCTCCGCCAGCTCACGGTCGAGCGCGAGACGCTCTTCGGGGTCGGGGCAGTCGTGCTTCGCCTGCCGCAGGCGCTGCACCTCGGCCTCGAGCGCCCCGGTCCGCTCCGCGATGATCCCGCGGAACTTGGCGGTCTGCCCCTGCAGCTCACCGTCGCTGAGGGACTTGAGGCGCTCCTCGTGCCGGTGGATCACATCGACGATCGGCTGCATCCGCTTCAGCTCGCGCTCGAAGCGGGTTCCCAGCACCTTGGTGACCAGACGTTTGAGCATCAACCCTCTAGCGATACAGCCCACGCGTGGCGATGTACTCGCGCACCGCGTCGGGCACCAGATAGCGAATGGACCGGCCCTGCCCCACCCGTTCGCGCACCATCGTGGCCGAGATGTCGATTGCCGGCACTTCCACCACGCGGGTGATCAGCCGGTGCTCGGGAACGGCGCATCCGGGCCGCGCGAACACCATCACGTCCGCGAGCGCCGGGAGCGACTCGACCTCCCACCACTGGGACAGCTCCCGCGCGGCGTCCGCCCCTAGGAGTAACACGAATCGGTTCCCCGGCTCCCGCTCGGCCAGCGCCCGCAACGTGCGCACGCTGTAGGACGGGGCCGGAAGGCTCAACTCGACGCGCTCCACCGCGAAGCGCGGGTTCCCCGCCACCGCCAGGTCCAGCATCTCGGCCCGCTGCTCCGGCGTCGCCACGTGCGCCGCGCGCTTGAACGGCTGCTCTCGGGCGGGCACGAACCGCACACGCGCGCTCAGGATCTCCGCCACCGTCTCGGCCACGACCAAGTGCCCGCTGTGCACCGGGTCGAACGAGCCGCCGAACAGCGCCTCCACGCCCAATCCGGGAACTCAGGGCGCGCCGCCGGACGCCTCGGCGGGACAGCGCTGCGCGAGGCCGGGGGTCTGCGGGTAGTAGCGCTGCAGGTGCGCGCAGGTCTCTCGCACCTCCTCGGTGTAGTTGATGGCCCGGTAGATCTCGACCAGGCGCAACAGCGCGTCGGGCACCCGGGAGGTTCCCGGGTAACTCGCGATCACGTCCTTGAAGTAGATGATCGCGGAGTCGTAGGCGCGCCAGCGGCGCAGGTAATATGTGCCGGTCCTGTAAGCCTTTTCGGCGAACTGCTCCTTGAGCTGGCGCACGTGGAGACTCGCGCGGGCGGCGGGGTCCGTGCCGGGATAGCGCCCTGCCAGCTCCTGGTAGATCGCCAGCGCGGCCTCCCCGTACGAGGGGTCAAGGTCGGGCTTCCGCCACAGCCGCAGGTTCGCGTCTCCCGCGCGCAGCAGTGCGAGCGGCGCCCAGGGGCTTTCCGGGAACTGGTCTGCCACCTGGCGGAACTCGTGCGCCGCCTGCACCCGGTCCCCGGTTTGGAAGTAGCACTCGGCGAGGTGGTAGCGTACGTCGGCCAGCTCGGCCTGCCCCGGGCCGAGCTCGAACGTCAGCCGCTGGAACAGCAGCAGCGCCTTGGTGAACTTCCCGTGGCGGAACTCGTTGCGGGCCCGCGCGAGCAGCGCAGCCGGGTCCGGGGCGGTCCGCACCCCCGGGCCGCGGCCGCAGGCGGCCAGCCCGAGCACCCCGATGAGCCAGAGACCACGGAGCGTTCTCACGAAGGCTTCCCCAACGCGTTGAGTTTGTCCTGGGCGCGCAGCGCAATCGAATCGCCCGGCACCCCGCCCAGCAGCGCCTGCTGATAACTCTCCAGCGCTCCCGCAACGTCCCCCTGGGCGAGTCGCACGTCGCCGAGGCCGAGGAACGCCGCGCGCGCCACGTCCACGGCGGCGCCCGGCGCGGTGGCGCGACGGAACCAGTCCTCCGCTTCCGTAGGGCGGCCGGCGTCCAGCGCAGCCTGACCCTGGATCAGCGCACACAGGCCGAGCCCCTCGCGCGCCCCGTCGAGCACGGCCGGCTCGCGCTGGCGCCGCAGCACCGCCTCGAACACGGGCACCGCGGTGCCGCAGTCCTTGGCCCGCACCGCGATCATCCCGAAGAGGTACAGCAGCGAATCGGCGCTCCTCCCATCGACTCCGGTGGCCACCGCGGTCGGCAGCAGGGCAAGCGCGTCCGCGGTGTTGCCCTGGTCCACCGCGTCGAGCGCCACAAGGCGCGCGTACCGCCCGAGCGGCCGAGCGGGCGCCACCTCCCGTAACCCCGCCACCGCCAGCGCGACCGCGATGCGCTCGTTCGCCGTCAGGGCGGCGCGGATCACCCGCTCGAGCCCGTCCGCCGCCTCTTCGGCACGCGAGCGGTCCTCCTTGGCCAGCGCCCGATACTCCGCAGCGGCGAGCGAGTAGTCCTCGTTGTGGAGCGCCGCCGCGGCGGTCTTGGCGTGCAGCGGCGCGCTCCCCGGATGGGCCTTCAGGCCGAGCTGATACTCAGCGAGGGCGTCGCGGTACAGCCCGGCGGCATACGCGCGATCGCCCAGCTCTTCATGGTCGGCGGCACTGCGGGTGCAGGCGAGCGCGAGCACGAACGCCGCCATGGCAAATCCCTTCACTGCTTCTTTTTCTTTCCACCCCGTGCGGGTGGCTTCGGGGCCGCGACCGCCAGCGCGGCATCATTGCGGTCCAGCAGCGCGAGGTACGCTTCAACGCGGGGATCCTCCGGTCGCCGCTCGCGGCATTCCTTCCACACCTGCCGTGCGGCAAGCCCGTCACCCGCGAGGAAACACGCCAGCCCCAGCATCGCGGCGGCGTCCAGGTAATTGGGCCGGGCGCGCACGATCACGTCGAACTGCTCCCGCGCGTCGAGCGCCCGCCCGGCCTCGAGCAGCAGCCGGCCCAGCTTATACCGCAGATCGTGGAAGTCGGGTCCCAGGGCCAGCGCCGCCTGGAATTGCTGGATCGCCTCCGTCAGGCCCCCTGCCTCGGCGTACGCCTCGCCCAGCGCGGCATGTTGGTTCGCCAACCTCGACGCCACGTGCGTCGGGAACCCGCGGCGGCTGTCGGAGGAGATCTCGCTCGCCCGGCGCAGGGCAGCGGCTGCCTCATCCTCCCGACCCAAGGTGTTCAGCACCAGGGCCCGGTGGATCAGGGCCTCGACGTAGTGCGGGTTCAGCGCGAGTGCCCGGTCCAGCTCGGCCAGCGCCTTCTCGGCCTGGCCGGCCATCGAATACGAGAGTCCCAGCAGGTGGTGCGCGTCGGCGAAGGCACGCCCCGACCCGGTCACTTCTTCCAGCAGGTGGATTGCACCGTAGTAATCCTGTAGCTGGAACCGCTCCCGCGCCTGCGCGACGAGATGCTCAGGAGTGATGTCCATGGGTCTCCTCGTACCAGCGGACGAAGTGGCGTAACCCCTCCACGATGCCAACCCGGGGCCGGTACCCGAGCTCCCGCTCGGCCCGGCGCAAGTCCGCCGCGGTCAGCCGCACGTCGCCGGGCTGGTCGGGGTGCCGCTCGATCGCGACCTCGCGCCCCAGCACTTCGCCGATCAGCGCGATGAGCCGGTCGAGCCGGATCCGCGTGCCGCCCCCGATGTTCATGGGGACGCAGGCCCCGCCCTCACGGGCGGGGCGACTGGTCCACTCGAGCGCCGCCAGGACACCGGCGACGGCGTCACTAATATAGGTATAGTCACGCTCGCTCGACCCGTCGCCGTGCATCCGCACCGGTCGGCCGTGGACCAGGAGGTCGGTGAAGCGATGGATCGCCAGATCGGGCCGCTGGCGGGGCCCGTACACCGTGAAAAACCGCAGGCTCACGATCCGCATCCCGTAGAGGTGGGCGAACGCACTGGCCAGGAGCTCTGCGGCCCGCTTGCTCGCCGCGTACGGGGAGATCGGGGTGATAGCGGGGGCGTCTTCGGCGAAGGGGGCCGGCGTCTCGTCGCCGTACACCGACGACGACGACCCCAACACCACCCGGCGTATCGCGGCGCGCCGCGCCGCGTCGAGCACCCGCGCGGTGCCGGTGACGTTCGCGTCGGTGTAGGCGGCCGGGTCCTCAAGAGACGGCCGCACGCCCGGTTTCGCGGCGAGGTGCACTACCGCCGTGACGCCGTCCATCGGCAGGGCGTCGCGCGCCACGTCGGCCTCCACGAGCCGAAACCGCGGCGAGCGCGACACCGCGCGCAGGTTGTCCTCCTTGACCGCGCGCGGGTACAAGGGGTCGAAATTGTCGACGCCCACCACCTCGTGCTCCGCGGCGACCAGCGCCTCGGCGACGTGCGAGCCGATGAAGCCCGCCGCCCCCGTCACGAGCACCCGGGCACTCATTTCCCCACGACCCCGCGCAGGTACTCGATGGTGTGGCGCAGTCCCTCTTCGAGCGGGACCTTCGGTTCCCAGCCGATGGTCGTTCGCGCCCGAGTGATGTCCGGCTGGCGCACGCGCGGGTCGTCCACGGGAAGCGGTTTCTCGAAGATCGGGCCCCTGTGGCCGGTCAGCTTCAGGACCAGCTGGGCGAGCTCGCGCACGGTGTACTCGTCCGGGTTCCCGAGGTTGATCGGGTCGGTGGTGCCGCGGTCCCACACCCGCACGATCCCCTCGACCAGGTCGTCCACGTAGCAAAAGGAACGGGTCTGCGTGCCGTCGCCGTACATCGTCAGCGGTTCACCGCGCAGTGCCTGCACGATGAAGTTCGAGACCACGCGCCCGTCGTTGGGCCGCATGCGCGGGCCGTAGGTGTTGAAGATGCGGACGACGCGGGTGTCGAGGCCGTGGGTGCGGTGGTAGGCCATCGTCATCGCCTCGGCGAAGCGCTTGGCCTCGTCGTACACGCCACGCGGGCCGACCGGGTTGACGTTCCCCCAGTACCCCTCGGGCTGGGGGTGCACCAGGGGATCGCCGTACACCTCCGAGGTCGACGCGAGGAGAAACCGGGCCCGCTTGGCGAGCGCCAGGCCGAGCGCCTTGTGCGTGCCGAGCGCGCCGACCTTGAG
>JACOVF010000135.1 GCA_016177465.1 Gemmatimonadota bacterium | reverse complement strand
GGCTTGCGGGGGAGGCCCGGGTCGTGTTCAGAGGCGTGTTGACGTAGCCTGCTTGTCCACATTTACATTGCGGTCAACTTAACATAACATATCTTATACGAAGTATCCTACTCCAGCCCAGCCCCTTTCGTGAGCTCCCCGATACGCACCCTCGCCTCCCCAATCGCCCCCGTCTTGTCGAAATCCTTCACAATCCTGCGGTACGCCTTGAGTGCACTGGCCGTATCTCCAGCGGCCATGAACGCCCTCCCCGCGTCTGAGAGGAACCCAGCCTTCAGGAAATCCATCCTGGCGGCTTGCACCGCGGCCTGGAAGGCCTCAGCCGCTTCCTTCGGGCGGGAGATGTTCTCATAAGCGGCCCCGAGGAGTCCGAAGGCCTGTGCACGGTGGTCCTTATTTGCCCCTGGCGCGAAGTCTCTCAGGACGAGGATAGCCTGCTGGGCCTGGCCCTGCAGCAACCGCACTTGGGCCAGCAACAGGGTTCCTTCCTCGGCGGCTCGAGTCCCCGAGTAATTCTCCGTGATGCGGGACAGCTCGCTCGCGGCCAAGGCGTAGTTCTTCGCCTCGAACGCTGCGCGCGCCTGGAGCAACTGATCGCGCGCCACGGCCTCGCTGCGCCTGGTGGACAGCAGATTCCACCAGAACAGCCCTGCGGCCACCACCAGGCCGGCGAGCACATAGCCTGTCGCCTGCGGGTGCGACTTGGCCCACGTTACGATCCTGTCCAGATACGACGGCACTTCCGCCGAGGGGCTCCCGGCCGCCGCTACAGTCGTCGCCATCCCTTGAGATCCCTTCTTCACCGGTCTTAGGAAACCCGTCGTTCGATCCCCAGTGCCCCTGGGGTGACTCGAACACCCGGCCAACGGTTTAGGAAACCGCTGCTCTATCCACCTGAGCTACAGGGGCCAGAAGCGTAAGCTTTTTAATTTAAGCAAGTTACGCGTAGTGGAGCAAGGCCTCCACGCGCTCCCCGACCAGTCGCCGCCGCCCGTTCAGGGAGTCCAACTCTATCAGGAAGCTGAACCCCACAAGTGTCGCTCCTTGCCCGCGCACCAGCTTCCCTGCCGCCTCCGCGGTCCCGCCCGTGGCCAGTACATCATCCACCACCAGCACACGGTGGCCCGGGCCGAGGGAGTCGCGGTGCATTTCCAGGGCATCCGTCCCGTACTCCAGGTCGTACTCCACGCGGGCACGGTGGTGCGGCAGCTTCCCTGGCTTCCGGATCGGCACCAGCCCGGCGTTCAACGCCAGGGCGATCGGCGCCCCCAAGAGAAACCCGCGCGATTCGATCGCCACGACGTGCGTAATCCCACCGCCCTGGAACGGCGCGCCCATCAGCTCGAGCGCCGGCCGCAGCGCACCCGGATCAAGCAGCAACGGTGTAATGTCCTTGAACCCGATCCCTGGCCTGGGGAAGTCGGGCACGTTACGGATCGCGGCGTAGAATCTATCGAGTGTCATAACTAGCTGATGTCAAAAGCACTAGGCAGGTCGGTCTGATGTGCAAGTTCACTCTTTTCCACAGCGTCCACGCGCGCCGCCACAGGCCCACGGGCCAGGGCTTCTTCGAGTCGTACCAAGATCTCCGCCGGGCCCTCCGCGACCACCTCCACCGAGCCGTCGGGAAGATTCCGAGCCCATCCTCGCAAACCCAACCGTTCCGCCTGCCGCCACACGAACCAGCGAAACCCTACCCCCTGCACGCGGCCCCGCACGAGGTAGCGAGTGGCCCCCATCGGCTCAACTCTCCGTGACAGGCTTCTGGGCGGCCTTGCGGCGGTGCCGGAGGACGTAGATCGCCACGCCGGCTCCCAGCACCGGGATCAACACCCAGAACGCCCGTCCCACATAGCGGTGTACTTCCTCGCTGCGGAGGACCCCTTCGTTCTGGCCCAAGAAGTAGCCGATCCACGTCAGAATCCCGCACCAGACCGCTGCTCCGAGGCCGCTATAGGCGATGAACTTGGGAAGCGGCATCCGGTGCAGCCCGGCCGGGATCGAGATCAAGTGACGGATCACCGGCAACATCCGCCCAATGAGCGTGCTGATCTCTCCGTGCTGGGCGAAGTAGCGCTCGGACCGTTCCAACGCCTTCTCCGTGACCAGAACGTATTTCCCGAGCCGCTGAATGAGCGGGCGCCCCAGGAAGTGCGCCGCGCAATAGTTCGCCAGCGCCCCCAGGACACTCCCCACCACGCCGCACGCCAGCACGACCGCGAAGTTCATCTCCCCCTTCGCCACCCAGTATCCGGCCGGCGGCATTACCAGCTCGCTTGGCACCGGGAGCACCGAGGACTCCATTGCCATCAGCGCCACGATTCCTGGATACCCCAGGTCGAGCAGCGTGCGCAGCAGCCAGTCGATGAAGCTTTCAAGCATCGAAACCGTGTTCTCCAATCAGGGGGACGAATCGCGCTTCGGCCACCGGCAGCTGCCGGAACTCCGCGCCCACGCGGCGAACCAGCGTCAGCGTTTGGGACCCGCGCGCGCCCAGGGGAATCAAGAGCTGGCCGCCGTCGGCTAGCTGCTGGAGAAGCGGCGGCGGCACGTCGGGCCCTCCTGCGGCCACGAGGATCGCGTCGTAGGGCGCGTAGGCGCTCCACCCCAGCGTCCCGTCGCCCACGAGTACAGAGACGTTGCGGACCCCTGCCTCCAGCAAGGCCTGGCGGGCGGCCTCGGCCAGCGAGCGGACCCGCTCGACCGTGAACACCTGTCCCGCCAGCGTGCCCAGCAGGGCCGTCTGGTACCCCGACCCCGTTCCGATCTCGAGCACCTTTTCCTTCCCCCTCAGCCGCAGCAGCTCGAGGTAGCGAGCTTGCGTGAACGGCTGAGAGACCGTCTGCCCGTTGCCGATCGGCAGCGCGGCGTCCTCGTAGGCGCGGTGGCGCACCGCTGCGGGCACGAAGAGGTGCCGCGGGGTCTCGGCGAACGCCTTCAAGACCGCAAGGTTCCGGATCCCCTTGGCCCGCAACGCCTCCACCAGCCGGGCGCGGTAGCCGCCGAAGCTGTCGGCGCTCGCGCCGCTCAGTCGGCCCCTCCGAGCGACCACCCGCGCACCACCTCGAGCAGGTCGTAGTTGGTCATGTCGACGTGCAGCGGGGTGACCGAAATGTATCCGTCCCCCACGGCCCGGAAGTCCGAGTCCGAGCCCCCCGACCAGGTCACGTGCCCGCCGCCGATCCAGTGGATCTCCCGACCCCAGGGATCCTTCATCCGGGCGATTTCCTCGTGGAACACTCGGTTGCCGAGGTTGGTCACCTTGATCCCCTTCAGCTGGTCGCCGGGAATGCCAGGGAGGTTGACGTTAAGGAGCGTCTCGCGCGGGAAGTCTTCGACCTGCACGATCTTCCCGATGAGCCGTCGCAGGATCTCGCGGTGGCTCTCGAGGTGCTCGAGGTCGAAACTGCTGTAGGAGACGGCGATGCTGGGGATGCCGGCGGCGAGCCCTTCCATGGCAGCGGCCACGGTGCCGGAATACAGTACGTCCTCGCCCATGTTCGGGCCGTGGTTGACGCCTGAAATCACCCAGTCGGGCTTCTCCGGCATCAAGGTGCCGAGAGCGAGCATCACGCAGTCGGTCGGCGTGCCGTCCACTTGGAACGCTCCGTCGGCCCGGCGCGTGGCGCGCAGCGGCCGGTGCAGCGTGAGCGAGTGCGACGTGCCGCTCTGCTCGCGGTCGGGGGCGACGACGGTGACCTGCCCCACCGAGGAGCAGACGTCCGCGAGGAGCTCGAGTCCGCGGGCCAGGATGCCGTCGTCGTTGGAGACCAGGATCTTCATTTCGCTCCAGTCAACATCGTCCCGCCGTAGCGGGCAAAGACTCGGGCGAGCCGCCAGGTGTCGGCCAGGGGCCGGAAATAGCTCGCGGCGCCGTCGTAGACGGTCGGGACCGGCACCGACCGCACCCGGTACCCGGCGGCAAGCGCGCCGAGCAGGAAGGCGAGCTCGTAGTCGTAGCGCGTCTCGCGGGGCCGCACCACCTCGGCCACCGCGCGACCGAAGGCCCGGAATCCGGTCTGGGCGTCGGGAATGGGATTCCGCGCCACCCGCGTCGCGAGCATCGAGGACAGCCAGTTGTTGAACCGGCGCCCCGCGGGCATCGCAGGCGTCCGTGCCCGGGCGCCGAGTACGAGGTCCGCGTCCCCCGCCGTGAGTGGCTCGAGCAGCCGCGGGATCGCAGTCGGGTCGTGCTGCCCGTCGGCGTCGATGGTCACGAGGATCTCCGCCCCGTCCGCGAGCGCCCGTTCAAGGGCCGCCGCCAGCGCGGCGCCCTTCCCCCGGTTTTCCGGCAGTCGCACGACGGCTGCCCCCGTCCCCCGACCCACGTCCCCCGTCCCATCGGTCGATCCATCGTCCGCAAGGTAGATCCTGGCCTCCGGCGCCGCCCGCCGCACGGCGGCGATCACCGCGCCGATGGTCGCGGCGGCCTGGAAGGCGGGGATGACGACGGCGAGGCCACCGTCGCCCGCAGCCCGGTCAACGCGCCCCGGCATGCGGCGGGGTGGTCCCCTCGAGAATGGCAAGCACCGATTTCAACTCCGCGCGCAGGTCCTTCACCGTCTCGGTGGCGAGCGCCCGGCGCGCCTCCGGCTTCAGCTCGCCCGAACGACGATACTGCTCGATCTTCTGCCGCGCGCCCTCGATGGTGTACTTCTCGGTGTACAGCAAGTGCTTCACGAGCATGATCAGCTCGATCTCGCGGCGCTGGTACACCCGGTTGCCGGAGCGGTTCTTGGCCGGGTTGAGGAAGCGGAACTGGCTCTCCCAGTAGCGCAGCACGTGCGGCTTGAGGTCGGTGAGTTGGCAGACCTCGCCGATTGAGAAGAACTCCTGCACCGGATGCGGGGCGCTCACCGCCACTGCTCCGCCTTGAGGGTCCGCTCCATCAAGTCGGCGATCGCCTGACGCGGCGACTTGCCGTTGAACAGGATCGCCGACACCTCGCGGGCGATCGGCAGCTCGACGCCGTGCCGCTCGCCCAGCGCCACCGCGGCGCGCGCAGTGTTCACGCCTTCGGCCACCGTGCGCTTCCCCGCCTGCGCCTCGGCGAGCGTCTTCCCCCGTCCCAGCTCGTACCCGAGGCTGCGGTTGCGCGACAGGGCGCCGGTGGCAGTGAGGATCAGGTCGCCCATCCCGGCCAGCCCCGCGAACGTCAGTGGGTCGGCGCCGAGGGCGATGCCCAGCCGGGTGATCTCCGCGAGGCCGCGCGTGATCAAGGCGGCGCGCGGGTTGTGTCCCAGGCCGAGCCCTTCGAGGATGCCGGCCGCGAGTGCGATCACGTTCTTGAGCGCGCCGCCCAATTCGACGCCGATCACGTCGGTGTGCGAGTAGACGCGGAAGTGGCTGCAGGAGAACACGTGCTGCGCCTGCTGCGCCACGTCGTGGTCGTGCGCCGCCGCCACGACGGCCGTCGGTTGGCGATGGTAGACCTCGAGCGCGAACGACGGCCCCGAAAGCACGGCGATGCGCGCGGCCTCGCCCGCCGTTTCGGCGAGGACGACCGACATCAGCTCGAGCGTCGCCGGCTCGAGCCCCTTGGAGACGCTGACGACGAGCGGGCGGCCGGAGAGCGCCGGTGTCGCTCGTCCCATCACCTCGCGCACTGCATGGGACGGCGCGGCCGACACGACGACCGCCGCGCCGTGCACCGCCTCGCGGATGTCGCCCGTGGCCCGCAGCGCGGGCGCGAGCGGGGCGTCAGGCAGGAACACCGCGTTCACATGGTCGCGGTTGACGCTCTCCACCACTTCCGGCTCCCGCGCCCAGAGCACGACGTCCGTCCCGTTGCGCGCCAGCAGGTCGGCCAGCGTGGTCCCCCAGGCGCCACCGCCGACCACCGCCACGCGCGTCACGAGACCTCCGCCTCCCGCCGAGTCGTGAACCGGTTCTCCGTCCCCGCGAACAGCCGCCTGATGTTGGCGCGGTGGGTGAACACGATCAGCAGCGCGAGCGCGAGACTCGCGTAGAACGTGTAGCGCGCGTCGGAGACGGTGAGCAGCACCCACAGGGGGAACGACGCCGCGGCGATGATCGAGCTGAGCGATACGTACCCGGTCAGTTTGAGGCAGATGCCCCAGACGGGCAGCGCAATCACCAGCGCCAGCGGCGCCAGCCCCAGGAACATCCCCGCGGCGGTCGCCACGCCCTTGCCGCCCTTGAAGCGGACGTAGGGCGAGTAGATGTGACCCAGCACCGCCGCAACGCCCAGCGCCACGGGCAGCCACGCCGGGCCGCCGGCCCAGCGGCCGAACAGCAGCACAGGCACCGCGCCCTTGAGGACGTCGATGAGCCCCACCGGGATCGCGTATTTCCAGCCGAGGATCCGGTAGGCATTGGTGGCACCGAGGTTCTTGCTGCCGTGCTCGCGCAGGTCGATCCCGCGGCCCAGCCGGCCGGCAAGGTAGCTCGTGGGCGTTGCCCCGAGCACGTAGGCGGCGACCAGCCAGAACACGATGCTCATCGCTGGGCCTGTCGCTGCCGCTTGCGGCGGAACTTGATGTTGAGCGGCGCCCCCGTGAACTCCCAGGCCTCCCGGAATCCCTTGGCCAGGTACCGGGTGTAGGAGTCAGGGATCGCCTCGGGCCGGTTCGCGACCACGGCGAAGCGGGGCGGCGCCGTGCCGATCTGCGAGGCGTAGAACAGGCGCACCGACTCGCCCACCGGCTGGGGAGGCTGCTGGCGCTCCACCAGGGCCTCGAGCACTCGGTTCACCTCGGCCGTGGGAACGCGCTTCTCGCGCTCCTCCGCCACGGTCCGGATCAGGTCGAGCAGCCGGGGGACCCGCTGGCCGGTCCTCGCCGAGACGTAGAGGAACGGCACAAACTCGAGGAATGGCGCCCGGTCCTTCAGCTCGCGCTCGCCGCGCACCGCGGTGTTCGAGTCCTTCTCCTCGATCAGGTCCCACTTGTTGACCGCCACGATCAGCCCCGCGCCCCGCACCCAGGCGTCGTTGGCGATCCGCAGGTCCTGGACGTGCATCCCGTCCTTCGCGTCCACCACCAGAATGCACACGTCGGCCCGCTCGATGGCGCGCGCGGTCCGCAGCGTCGAGTAGAACTCGAGATCGTCCTCGACCTTGGCGCGCTTGCGGAGACCCGCCGTGTCGATGAACACGATCTTACGGCCGTGATCGACGAGCTGCGTGTCGATGGAATCGCGGGTGGTCCCGGGCTCGTCGGCAACCACCAGCCGCTCCCGGCCCAGCAGGCGGTTCACCAGGCTCGACTTGCCGACGTTGGGCCGCCCCACGACCGCCACGTGGATCGCCTCCTCCTCCGGCATCGCTCCGGCCGGGAGCAGCTCGGCGATCCGGTCGAGCAAGTCGCCGCTACTCTTCCCCACCGCCGCCGACACCGGGAATGGGTCACCCAAGCCCAGCTCGTAGAAAGCGAGGTGTCGCTGGTCGTCGGGGAGATGGTCGGCCTTGTTAGCGACGACGATGAGCGGCCGTTTGGCGCGGCGTAGCACACGCGCGATCTCGAGATCCGCCGGGTGGACGCCCGCGTCCACATCCACGACGAATAGCAGCAGGTCGCTCTCCGCGATCGCCGCCTCGACCTGGGAGCCGACGGCGCGGCTCAGCTGATCCGTGGCGCCGGGCACCAGCCCGCCCGTGTCCACCAGCCAGAAGCGCCGCCCGTTCCAGTCGGCGGCCGCGAAGTGACGGTCCCGGGTCACACCGGGCCGCTCGTCCACGATCGCCTCCCGCCGGCCGATGAGGCGGTTGAAGAGGGTGGACTTGCCCACGTTGGGGCGGCCGATGATGGCGACGGTGGGGGCGCTCATGTTCCCACCCTCACCTCCTGCTCTTCCACCAGCGCGTCCGCGAAGTCGTACGACAGCCGGATCGGCATCGGGAGGCGGGCACCGAGCGCGTGCGCCTCGAGGTCGTCCATGAACAGGAGATCGTCGTTCACCGCCTCGGCCGGCAGCAGCACGAGATCGAGGTCGGGGCGGTCCCGGAGCGCGGCCTCGATCGCCGCTCCGGGGAGCAGCCCCGCGGTCGTGACCGACTCGCCGTACAGCGTGTTCACCACCGGAAGGATCTCGAACCGGGCGCCCGTCATCCGCGCGATCTCACCGGTCACTTGCGGCATCAGCGGCGCCATCGCCGTCCCCGTAACCACGCCGATCCGCTGGCCGGCCAGGTCGGGGAGCTGTTCCCGCGCGGCCGCGATCCGCGTTTGGAGATAGCGCACCGCTCCCACGCCGTTCTCGCGCTGCTCGAAGTCCCCGTACCATTCCGGGGGCGGCAGCGGGACGCCGGCCTGGAGATAGAGCTCGTCCGCGCCATAGCACCACGGGAACCTTCGCTCCCGCACCGCGCATGCCGCGAACTCCCCCACCGTGGCGAGCGCCGCGCGGCACTCCTCGCGGCCAAGCTCGCGGACCAGGTGGTGCTTACTGAACTCCGTGAGCGCCACCGGCACGACGGACACCGAGAGCACGGCTTCCCCGAGCCTGTACAGGTCGGTCAACGTGCGGATCAGGACGGGCCCATCGTTCATCCCCGGCACCAGCACGACCTGAGTGTGGAACTGGATACCCCCGGCAGCCAGAGACTGCAGCTGAGGGACGATCTCGGGCGCCTCCGGGTTGCGCAGCACCCAGCGGCGGACCGTGAGATCCGTGGCGTGGACCGAAACGTACAGGGGTGACAGGTGATACTCGATGATCCGCGCCACGTCCCAGGGCTTCAGGTTCGTGAGAGTGGCGAAGTTGCCGTAGCGGAACGACAGCCGATAATCGTCGTCCCGGATGTAGAGCGCCGGCCGCAGCCCCTCCGGGTTGCCGTCCACGAAGCAGAAGTCGCAATGGTTGGCACAGCGGCGGATGCGGGGCTGCTCGAGAGTCACTCCCAGTGGCAGCCCTTCGGGACGTTCGATGTCGTACTCGATCTCCTCACCCGAAGGCAGCCGAGCCCGCAGGAGGAAGGCATCCTCTGCCGTGAGGAACTCCCAATCCAGGAAGTCCTCCAGCTCGCGGTCGTTGACCGCCAAAAGCTCCGTCCCGGGTACCAGACCCAATTCGGCGCCGAGAGTGTCCGACGCAACCGCCTGCACGCGCACCAACGAAAGCCCCGACCTTAAAGGAGTTTGTGAGGCCGCACGTCGCAACTTCAACGGCGGCTGAAACTTCGAGAAACTTAAATATCGCCTAGGAAGGGCGGTAACGCCAGCCGCGCAGGTCCGTCCCGGACACATGGACCTCGAGCTGGCGGGTGCTGAACGGCGGGATGGCGGGGATTTCGACGCTGCGGGACCCCTGGAGAGCCCCCCGCACGTCGAAGAACTCGAAGATCAGCTTGAGGGGCGCGGAGGTCACCCTGCCCTGGTTCGAGGCGATGGCGGTGAGGGTGTAACCACTCGTGTCGGGGCCGAACCCGGCGACGGTGATGTCCACTTGGAGAATCGAGTCGGCCTGGGCGTTGTACCGCTTGGCCGAATCGGCTCGGCCCCGCATCTCCCACGCCGTCGCCACGAGCCGCAGGACGTCCCGGTTGAGGGGATCCAGCTCCGCCAGCCGCCGGACGGCTGCCAGCATTCGGGTCGAGTCCCGCAGAACCCGATACGCGTTGGCGAGGTCGAACAACCCGTCGCGATTGTAGGGGTTCCTGTCGAGCCCCCGGGAGAGGACGGTGGTCCCGGCAGTCAGGAGGTAAGCCCGAAGGATCCGCTGCCCCGCATCGACCAGCACGCCAGGGTCGCGGTCGGCGGCGTACAGGGCGTCGAACGTGGCAGCGGCCTCACCGGTGCGCCCGCTCTGGGCGTAGAGTGTCGCGAGAGGGCTCACAGACTCCACATCGTCGGGATAGGCGCCGAGGTAATCCCGGAACGCCTGGATGGCGGGCGCCACAGCCAGCTGCGCCGCAGCGCTGTCGGCGGCCGCCCGAGCAGCCAGCCCCGAGCGGGCGGCCTGCCCCTGGCCGAGCGACTGCGACCGGGCGCTCGAGTCGCGGCTGAACACCTGCTGGTCCGCCGGCGCGAGCCGCGTCCCCCGCGCCCGGCGCGACGCCGCCGAGGCCTGCATCCGCCCTAGCACGCTCGAATCGGTGGCGATCACGCGCTCCAGCGAATCGCGGCTGAAGCGGGTCCGCACCCATTGCTGGACCGCGGGATCGCCCTGGCTGCGCCGCAGGTACTGGCGGGCGATGCTCCCAAGGGCGTCCTTCCGCTGTTCAGCGAAGCTCGTGTCACGCGCCGCCGCGTCGGCCCCCCTGCGAAGGTAGACCACCGCGGAATCGAGGTGGTCGCGGCTAGCGAACAGCTGGCCGATGCTGAAGAGCGGCTTCGGGTTCGTGGGAACGAGTTGCGCCGCCAGGCGCAGCAGTGTCACGGCCGAGTCGAGCTTGCCCTCCTGCCAGGTGCGCAACCCTTCCGTCTGTTGATCGGCCGCGAGCGTCATGCGGTGGCCGGCGATGTCCGCCGCGCACCGGGGTGCCAGCGCCTGCGCCCGGGCGAAGGCCGAATCGGCGCCGGCCGCGTCCTTCACCTCGACGTAGTAGCGGCCCAGGTAGTACCAGGCGCCGGCGTTCTGGTCCTGCTTGTCGCCGATGATCGCCCGGGTGAGGACGTCGAACGTCTGGCTGAGCATCCTGTCGCGCAGGGTCGGTTTCTCGGCGGCGGTCTTGAGGTTGACGACGGCGGAGTTGACGCGGAAATGGCCGACCTTGACGTCGCAGGGCGGCTGCGGTGGAACCCACTGGCCGGCGGCCGGGGAGGCCGGCAAGCCACACAGCGCGGCGAGCGCGGCGAGGGAAAGCGCGCTGGAGCGACCCATCAGGAGCAAATGTGGGCTGCCCTGGAGGCAGGCGCTAGGGAGCCCGGTACCGCCAACCAAGGACGCTGTGGGCCGCGACGCGGATGTCGAACTGATGGCTCGTGCCCGTCGCCAGGGCGGGAATATCGACCCTTCGGCTCTCCTGTATGGCGCCCTCGGGGTCGAGGAACTCGAACGTGAGCTGGAAGGGCTGAGACGTGATCGGCCGGAGATTGAGCGCGGCTACGGTCAGCGTGAACCCGGTCGAGTCGGCGGTGAGGCCGATGGCGGCGATCTCCACGGCGAGGCCTGAGTCGGCGAGGGACCGGTATTTCCGCAGCGAATCTTGCCGGCCGGTCAGCTCCCATGCCGCCGCGACCAGGCGCAGTGAAGACCGGTTCAAGGGATCGAGCGCCACGAGTCGCTGAGCCGTCGCCAGGCTCTTGGCCGTGTCGCGCAACGCGATGGACACGGCGGCAAAGTCAAACAGCCCGGTGCGATGGTACGGACTCTTCGCGAGCCCCAGGGCAAGGGCTCGAGTGGCCGCGGCGAGCAGGTTCCCCTGCACGAACCGGTGGCCGGCCTCGAGCAGCACTGTCGCGTCGATCTGCGGGGACGCGGCGAAGAGAGAATCGAAGACGGCGCTCGCCTCGATCTCCCGACCGCTCACACTGTACAAGCTCGCCAGCTTGGAGATGGCGCCGGCGTCGCCGGGGTAGGTCACGACGAAGCGACGATAGGCGCCGATCGCCGGCTCCAGCTCGGCGTGGGCAGTGGTGCTGTCGCGCGCCACCCGCTCCGCCACCTCCGCGCGGGTCGTCCGCCCGCGCGCGAGCGCCTGGGCCCGTCCAGCGGAATCCCGGCTGAACCCCCGTTGGCTTGCAGGTGCCAGGCTGGCGCCCCGCGCCCGCCGCGAGGCCGCGTCCGCCTGCATCCGGCTCAAGATCATGGAATCGACGGTAATGGCCCGCTCCACTGAGTCCCGAAATGTCCGTGTCCGTGGCCACTGCTGGACGCTGGAATCGGCCAGGGCGCGCCCCAGGTAGACCTGGCCGATGGAGTTGAGCGCGCTGCGCCGCTCTCGCGCCAAGGCCGTGTCACCGGCGGCCAGCTCGGCACCTCGCTGCAGATAGGCGACGGCGGAGTCGATTTCCTGACGGTTGAGGTAAATCGCGCCGAGCGGGAACAGACTCCTCGGGTTTCCGGGGACCAGCGCAAAGGCGCCCCGGAAGAAGCCGATCGCCGAATCCTCCTTTCCCTCCTGCCAGGAGCGGAAGCCGTTGTTCAGCACGCCACGCCACAGGCGGTGGCGGTGACCGCCGATGTCCTCGCGGCATTCCGGCGCCAGCGCTTCTGCCCTGGCGAATGCCGAGTCTCCGCCGGCGGCGTCGTCCACTTCCACGAAGTAGCGTCCCAGGTAGTACCAGGCGGCGGGATTCTGTCCTTGCTGGTCGGTGGTCAGCGCCTGCACCAACACCCGGCGCGTTTCGCGGAGGTTCTTCTGGCGCTGGTCCTGGTACCTAGGCTCGCCGGCCAGGTGCAGGTACACGGTCGCGCTTTGCACAAGGTAGTTCCTGGGCTTGAGCCGGCAGGGAGGTTCCGGCGGGACGAACTGGCCCCGTGCACCCGGCGGGAAGCCCGCAGAGAGGCCCCAGAACATCGCCAGCCCGACCAGCCAGCGCGACGGTCCCATCACCTCCGAGCATGGGCGGAGCGGCGCAGGCTGTCAAGCCGTGGCTACTGCAGGGCCTTTAACGTCTCCGTGTCGTTGAGCAGTTCCTCGAAGTGATCTTGCGTTTCCAGGGCACGCCAGAACTCCTTGATCTCGTACGCAGCCACTTTGCCGCCTTGCTCCCGCACACGCATCGCGAGCTCGGGCATCGTCATCACCGTGTCTGCCGGTACGAGGGCCACGGCGGCGGGCGAGAGACAGTAGATCCCGGCGCTGACGGGATGGATGTAGGCGGGCTTCTCGACGATCCCGGTGACCTCGTCGCCGGAGAGCTGCAGCACGCCGAACGGGCTCTGGTAGGTGTGGTGCACGTACCCGATCGAGAGCCGCGCGCCGGTGTCCCGGTGGAACCGGAGCATGTGCCCGAAGTCGAGCCGGGTGACGATGTCGCCGTTCATCAGGACGCACGGCTCGGCGGGGTCGAGCAGCGGACGGCACAGCGCCAGCGGCCCCGCGGTTCCCAGCGGGCGCGCCTCCTCGACGTAGTTGATGCGGACGCCGAAGCGGCTCCCGTCACCGCAGTAGGCCCGGATGAGCTGGGCCTGATATCCCAGCGCGAGGATGATCTCCGTGACCTGACAGCGCGCCAGGTGGGCGATGATGTAGTCGAGCAGGGGCCGATCGCCCAACGGCAGCAGCGGCTTCGGGACGGTGAAGGTGTAGGGGCGGAGCCGGGTCCCCTCCCCTCCGGCCAGGACGATGGCCTTCATACGGCGTAGGCGTCCGGCCGGTAGCTGTCGAGGTGTTCGGCGATCCACGCGACCGTGCGGCGGATGCCCTCCTCGAAGGCGACTTGCGGGCGGAAGCCGAGCAGCCGCTCCGCCTTGGAGATGTCGGCGCAGAGCCGGGACACCTCGCTCTTCTCAGGCCGCAGGCGGCTGTCGTCGCGGACGACGCGGTTGCGCTTCCCCACCACCGCCACGATCTGCTCGATCGCGCTCTCGATGCTGATCTCGTGGCCGGTGCCGATGTTGATGACCTCGCCGGTCGACTTCTCGGACTCGGCCGTGAGGAGGAAGCCGCGGACGGTGTCGTCCACGTAGCCGAAGTCCCGCGTGGTCGTCGTCGCGCCGATCTTGATGTCGCTCCCCGCCAACGCCTGAGTGATCACCGTCGGGAGCACCGCGCGGGCGGACTGTCGGGGCCCGAACGTGTTGAACGGGCGGACGATCGCCACCGGGAGGTCGTAGGAGTAGTAGTAGCTCAGCGCGACGTGGTCGGTCGCGATCTTGCTCGCCGAATACGGCGACTGCGGCTGGAGCGGGTGCGTTTCCGGGATCGGGATCTGGCGTGCCGAGCCGTACACCTCGCTCGAGGACGTCTGGACCAGCTTCTCGACGCCCATCTCGCGGCCCACGCTCAGCACGTTGAGCGTGGAGCGCACGTTGTTCAACACCGTGTCGTGCGGATGGGCGTACGAGTACGGGATGCCGACGAACGCGGCGAGGTGGAAGACGACCTGGGCGCCCTTCAGGGCCTGGCGCGCGGCGTCTGGGTCGGCGAGGTCGATCCGGTGCACCATCATGCTGCGTCGGACGGCGGGGTCCACGTAGCGCAAGTTGCCCTCGTCGCCGCGCGAGTTATAGCGCACGATGGCCGTGACCTCCGCGCCGGTACGGACCAGCTGCTCCGCCAGATGGCTGCCGATGAAGCCGCCGGCGCCCGTCACCGCCACCCGCTTCGAGGTCCACGCCATCGTCTACTCGTTTCCGCGAGGAAGTTGGTCAGGAAGATAGGGACGACCCGGAGGCTTTCGCTATCCTACGCGCGCGAAAGCCCGCGGCCGGGTGCAGGCCACGGGCTTCGAGAGCGGGCGACCGGATTCGAACCGGCGACGTCCAGCTTGGGAAGCTGGCATTCTACCCCTGAATTACGCCCGCGGGGTTACTGCTGAACGACTTACGCGATAAGGCTGGCTGTCTACGCCCGTGGTGTCAATGGTGGTGCCAAGATTCAGGGCTGCCAGTCGCTCCCCCAACTTAGCGACGTGCTGCTCGACGCGGTACTCCACCACCTCGGCCCGATGACGCACCTGGCCGACGTGCCCGTAGACCCGGCGCACCCATCGCCTCGCCGCGGATCGCGCTCCCTAGCGGCGGCGCGCGGCGGGCGTCGTCGTAAAGCTACCATGCAGCGCCTCCGGCGCGCGGGCACTGGCCCGCGGACCGAGACCGCGTGCGTCAGTACGATCCCAATGCGCCTGCTGTGAACGGCGCGACCGCTACGGGCACGGTCGAGTAGCCAAAGGTGCCGCGGCCGAGCTGGCCCTCGTTACTGCTGCCCCAGCAATAGGCCGCGCCCGAAGTCGTGAGCGCGCTCGTGTGAACGCCACCCGGGGCGAGGGCGCTGAAGTTCAGACCTCCGGAAACGGCGACCGGCATTGTGCGAGTCGTGTTCGAACCGTCGCCGAGCTGGCCCAGAATGTTGTAGCCCCAGCAGTAGGCCTCCCCAGCGCTTGTGAGCGCG
>JACOVF010000138.1 GCA_016177465.1 Gemmatimonadota bacterium | reverse complement strand
CTTGGTTCAGCCGGGCCCACGCCTCGGGGAAGACGAGCGCGTCCGCCGTGCCGTGAAAGTCCTCGAGCGTGAGCCGCGCGTATTCGGCGCCGGATTTCTTCGAGACCTGCCGCTTCACCACCGTGACGACCGCCGCGATCGCGACTTTCTGGTCGCTCCATTCCCCCAGGGTGGCGGTCGTCCGGGTCCCGAAAAGCTCCACCTCAACGCGGTATTTGGCGAGGGGGTGCCCGGAAATGAAGAACCCGAGCACCGCCTTCTCCCGCGCCAGCCGGTCGTGCTCGCTCCAGGGGGGCACGTCGGGCAGGGGGGTCTCGGTACGGGGGTGCGCGCTGAGGTCGCCGAACAGGGCACCCTGGCCGGCCTCCCGCTCCTGCTGGCGCACCTGGGCTTCGGCGAAGGCGCTCTCCAGCGCCGCCACCAGCTGCGCCCGGTGGCCCCCCAGCGAATCGCACGCCCCCGCGTCGATGAGCGCTTCGAGCACGCGCTTGTTGCACAGCCGCAGGTCGATCCGGTCGCACAGCTCGACGAGCGTGCGGTAGGGCCCGTGCTGCCCGCGGCCCGCGAGGATCGACGCGATCGCGCCCTCGCCCACGTTCTTGATCGCGCCGAGGCCGAACCGGATGCGTCGCTCGCCGACGACGGTGAACTTGAACCCCGACTCGTTCACGTCCGGGGGCAGCACCTCGAGTTCCAACTCCCGCGCCTCGGCGATGTACTGCACGACCTTGTCGGTGTTGCCGATCTCCGACGACAGCAGCGCCGCCATGAACTCGGCGGGATAATAGGTCTTGAACCAGGCGGTCTGGTAGGAAAGGATCGAGTACGCGACGGCGTGGGACTTATTGAACCCGTAGCGCCCGAACGTCTCGATCTGCGCGGCGATGTCCTCAATCACCCGGCGGTCGTGCCCGCGCGCCACCGCACGCTCCACGAACCGCTCCAGCTCCTCCTGGATCAGCTCCTTGATCTTCTTCCCCACGGCCTTGCGGAGCACGTCGGCTTCGGCGAGCGAGTAGCCCCCGAGCACGTTGGCGATCCGCATCACCTGCTCCTGGTAGGTGATGACGCCGTAGGTGGGGGCCAGGATCTCCTGCAGCTCGGGGTGCGGGTAGCGCACCTTTTCACGCCCCAGCTTCCGGTTGATGAACACGAGGTGCATCCCGGTGTCGAGCGGGCCGGGGCGGAGCAGGGCGTTGGTCGCGACCAGGTCGTCGAACCGGTCGCACTTCATGCTGCGCAACGTGTCGGTGGCGAGCGCCGACTCGAACTGGAAGATCCCCGCGGTGCGGCCGGAGCGGAGCAGCTGGTAGACCTTGGGGTCCTCGAGGTCGAGCGCGTCCATGTCGATCGTGACCCCGTGGCGCTGCTGCGCCATCTGCACGGCGTCGTGAATCACGGTCAGCGTCTTGAGGCCGAGGAGGTCGATCTTCAGCATCCCGACCTTCTCGAGCGCGACCATGTCGTACTGCGTGATGATCGCCTCGTCCTGGGGCGCGAGGCAGACCGGGACGTAATCGGTCAGCGGTCCCGGGGCGATGACGACGCCGGCGGCATGCACCGAGGCGTGCCGGGCCAGGCCCTCGATCCGGGAGCCGAGGTCCAGGACTTTGCGCACGCGCTCGTCCTGGCGGGCCAGGGCCTTGAGTTCGGGCACCTTGTCGGCCGCTTCCTGGAGCGACCAGACTGCCGCCGGGCCCGCGGGGATCAGCTTGGTCGTGCGGTCCACCTCGCCGATCTCCATCCGCAGCGTGCGGGCGACATCGCGGAAGGCGGCGCGCGCCTTGAGCGTCCCGAAGGTGATGATCTGGCCGACCGAGTCGCGCCCGTAGCGCGCTCGTACGTACTCGAGCACCTCGCCCCGCCGCTCGAAGCAGAAATCGAGGTCGATGTCGGGCATCGAGATGCGCTCGGGATTCAGAAACCGCTCGAACAGCAGGTCGAACTTGAGGGGATCGACGTTCGTGATGCGCAGGGCGTAGGCCACGAGCGAGCCCGCTGCCGAGCCGCGACCCGGGCCGACCGGGATGCCGCGGTCCCGCGCTGCCTTGATCAGGTCGTAGACGATCAGGAAGTATCCGGCATACCCGGTGCGGGAGATGACGTCCAGCTCGTAGGCCAATCTATCCGCGACCGGTGGGGGCAGGGGATCGCCGTAGCGCTCCCGCGCCCCACCGCGCGCCAGGTGCACCAGCAGGTCGTTATCGGAGGCGAATTCCGCCGGGCGCGGGTACTGCGGCAGGAAGTAGCGCTTCTCGAAGTCGAACTCGCACAGCGCCGCGACGCGCGCCGTCTCCTGCAGGAGCTCCAGCCGGTCGGGGAACAGCGCCCGCATCTCCTTCTCGGACTTGACGTAGCTCTCCTGCCCAAAGAAGCGGAATCGCTTGGGATCGTCCAGGTCCTTGCCCGTGCCGATCGCCAGCAGGACGTCGTGCGCCTCGGCGTCCTCCTTGCGGAGATAGTGGGCATCGTTCGTCGCCACCACGGGGAGGCCCAGGTCCTGGGCCAGCTGGAACATCCCCTCCGTGACGACCTGCTCCTCGGGCAGGCCGTGATTCTGTACCTCGAGCCAGAAGCCGTCGGGGCCGAGCGTGCGCGCGAACGACTGGGCGCTCGCCTTCGCCGCCTCGTAATTCCCCGCCCGCAGGTAGAGGGCGATCTCGCCCGAGAGGCAGGCCGCAAGGCCGATCAGCCCTTCCTTGTGTTGCTCCAGGGCCTCGCGGTCGATCCGCGGGCGGCGGTAGTAGCCCTCGAGGTATCCGATGGAAGACAGCTTGACGAGGTTCTTGTACCCGGTGCGGTTCTTCGCCAACAGCACGAGGTGCGAGTAGAGCGCGGGAGCGTCGGGATCCCTGTCCCGCCGGTGGCGGCTCCCGAACGCGAAATACGCTTCGAACCCCAGGATCGGCCGGATCTTCCTGGCCTTGGCTTCCTCGTAGAACGACCACGCGCCGTGCAGGTTGCCGTGGTCGGTGATGGCGAGCGCGTCCATCCCCAGCTGCTGGATCCGGTCCAGCAGATCGGGGATCCGGTTGGCACCGTCGAGGAGGGAGTACTCCGAGTGGGTGTGGAGGTGCACGAACGACATTTCGCCGCAAGATATCGGCGGGGTCCCACGTTGTCAAAAGCCTATGTGCCATCGTATTTTGCGCCCCATGCGCTGGGTCGCGAGCCTCGTCGCGCTGGGCCTGATGATGGCCCTTTTTCATCGCTTCACGGCGGCCGGCCCCGTTGAGGCTCGCGCCACGCTGGCGCTCGGCTCGCTGCTTCTCGCCGCCTACCTGGGCGGCGATCTCGCAAGGCACCTCCGGCTCCCCCGCCTCACCGGGTACCTCATCATCGGATTCGCAGTCGGGCCGTCGTGGCTCGGCCTCGTGCGCGCGGATGAGCTCGACGCACTCGGGTTCCTCGCCGACGCCGGGCTGGCGGTGATCGCCCTGGTCGTGGGGAGCGAGCTCGACCTTGAGCGACTGCGGGCGGACCGGCCCGCGCTCGCGCGGCTTGCGGCTGGTGCCGTTCTGTTCCCGGTCGCGGTCGTTTCGCTCGTGGTGATGACGGTCGCCCCCTGGTTCCCGATCACCGTGCACCAGCCGTTCGGGGATGCGATCACGGTCGCGCTCGTGCTCGGCGTGATTGCCGCGACCTCGTCCCCGGTGGTGGCGCTCCCGCTGGTCCGCGACTCGGGTGCGCGTGGGCCGTTCGCGAGGACGGTCCTCGATCTCACGGTGGTCCAGGATGTCGCCGCGCTGCTGCTTTTTGCCCTGACCCTCCTCCTCGGGCGAGCGGCGTCGAGCCCCGGCGCGCTCGACCTCGGGGTTGCGAGAGCTGCGCTGGCGCAGTTGGCGGGATCCGTGGCCGGCGGCGCGGCGTCGGGGTTCATCCTGGGCCAGTACGTGCGGCGCCTGCCGCGCACGACGCCGCTGCTCGTCATAGCCGTGGCCCTGGTGGCGGCGACCGTGGCCTGGCAGTTGCACCTCGAGGTACTGCTGGTCGCACTCGCTGCGGGGTTTTACCTCCGGAACTACGCGCCCGCCGAGGGGGAGCGGCTGCGGACGGCCCTGGAGCAAGTCCTGGGGCCGGTGTCGGTGGCCTACTTCGCGCTTGCCGGAGCGGGGATCAGCATCGCGGCGCTCGGCAGGTCATGGTCGTGGGTGCTCCTCCTCGTCGGTCTGCGGGTGGTGAGCCTCCGGTACGGGCTGCGGTGGGCGGGCCGGGCCCCTGCCGTGACGCCGGTCATGGCGCGCCACGGCTGGCTGGGGCTGATTCCTCAGGCCGGCCTGGCGCTGGGGCTCGCGACGCTCGCCCGGCGGGCGTTTCCGGAATGGGGGGTCTCGCTCGAGGGGCTGGTGCTAGCGATGATTGGAGTACATCTGGTTGCCGGGCCGCTGTGTTTCCGTCTCGGCCTGCGCCTCGCAGGGGAAGTGACGGAGGGAGGACATGTTGCGGAACAGCCTGGCGCGCCTGGGCCTGTCGTCGTTGCTCATCGTAGCCGCCTGTAGCGACAGCGCGGGGCCCAAGCTGCCCCCCTGCACGCTCGGCCGCGCCACCTCGGTGACCCTGGCTGTGGGGGCGTACCTCAGTGTGGACCCCGCTTCCGATTCGGGATGTGTGGCGGTGTCGGGCAACGCCTCGGTCACCGATTCGGCGGAGTACCTCCTCGTACCGCAATCCGCCGCGGGGGAGCCCGGCCTGACGACGAGCTTCCGGCTCGCCGGGGACACGATCGTCCCGCTGGCGGTCTCGGCGTCGCTGCAGGGGTATCAGACCGAGCTGCCGCTGCCCCTGCAGTTCCACGACTTCCTGCGGCGCGCCGAACGCGCCCGCTGGTACGGCGCGCCGCCGGTCGGCCAGCCGGAGCCCGAGCCGCGGGAGCTGCCCGCCGCCGCACTCGTCGCGGGGCCTCCGCCCGTCGTGGGCTCGACGCGCCAGTTCAGCGTGTGCGCCACGCTCACCTGCACCAGGTTCACGAGGATCACGGCGACAGCCCGGTCGGTGGGGACGCACTTAGGGATCTACGTGGACAACGCAGCGCCGGCCAACGGGCTCACCACGGCGGACCTCGACAGCCTGAAGAACCTGTTCGACACGCGGCTCTACGGGATCGACACCGCCGCCTTCGGCTCGGCGTCCGACGTGGACGGGAACTCCGTCGTGATCGTCCTGATGACGCCGGTCGTGAACAAGCTGGTGGCGAAGGCCGACTGCGCCAAGTCCGGGTTCGTGGCGGGCTTCTTCTTCGGCGCCGACATCGACCCGGCGTTCGCGAACGACAACCGGTTCAACCACGGCGAGGTGTTCTACTCGATCGTCGCCGATCCCGACAGCACGCTGAGCTGTGCGCACTCGCAGACCGAGGTGAAGCGGCTGGTGCCCGTGACGTTCGTCCACGAGTTCCAGCACATGATCAGCTTCAACGAGCACGTGCTGGTGCGCAACGGCGAGGCCGAGGTGCTGTGGCTCAACGAAGCGCTGTCGCACTTCGCCGAGGAGCTGGGCGGGCGCAGCTTCCTGCCGGGCGACAACGCCAGCTTCACCCGCTTCGTCATCGGGAACCTCTTCAACGCCTACCAGTACCTGGACAGCTCGGCGTTCCATTTTCTCGTCCCGACGGAGGGCATCGGGAGCCTCCCGGAGCGGGGCGCGGCGTGGCTGTTCATGCGCTACTTGGTGGATCAAAACGCGACCGACACGTCGACGGCCGCCGTGAGCGCCTTCACCCGCACGCTGGTGCAGACGTCGCTCACGGGCGAGGCCAACGTGGCGGCGCAGACCGGGGATCCCTTCGAGCTGACGGTCACCCGGTGGGCGCTTGCCAACTGGGTGTCGGATCTCCCCGCCTTCGCCGCGCCCTCCGAGCTGCAATACACGTCGTGGCGGTTCCGCACGACGTACGCCTCTCTCAACGCGCAGCAGCCCTCGTTCTTCCCGAAGCCGTACCCGCTCACGCCCACCATGAGCGCGGGAAACGCCGTAGACCTTGCGGGCACGCTCCGGTCGGGCTCCGGCGTCTACCATCGGGTCTTCCAGGCCCCAAGCGCGCCGGGGTTCACGCTGCTGTTCAGCACGAGCCGCGGCGGGCCGCTTCCGGCGAACGTGGTTCCTCGCTTGAACATCATCCGGATTCGGTAGACCGAAATGCGTCGAGGAGAGACGTCGAGGGAAGGCGCCAAGGAGAACCGTAGGCCCCGAAAGAGCCGCTCCGGTTACCCTCGACGTTTTTCCTTGACGGTTTTCCTTGACGTCTTTGTGGTGGCGATGCTCTCCGCCCAGAGCGAGGGCAGCGTCCTCGCCGGTCTTCCAGGGTCTACGCGCTCTGTGGGGATGGGGGGCGCTGGCGCAGCGCTCGTAGGCGACGCCGGCGCGATCTTCGCCAACCCGGCCGGTATCGCGACCATCCACCGCGTGGCCTTGGAAGCGTCGTACGAGCGCTACCTCGCCGGCACGGCCCTGTCGTCCGCGGCGCTGGCGCTCCGCGTGGGCAAGTTCGACTGGGGGCTCGGGGCGCAGGCGCTCGATTACGGCACGGAGCCGGAGATTACGCCGGACCCCGCCACCAGCGGGCGGCGCGGGACACCGACGGGTGGATTCTTCCGATCGGCGGATGTACTCGCCGTGACGTCGTTCGTGTACCGCCACGGGCTCATCGCGGCCGGGGTCTCCGGGAAATACGCGCGCCAGTCGATCGGCGCCTGGGCGGCGGACGCCTGGGCGGGAGACGGGGGGCTGGCGGTGGCCGTGTTCGACATCATGGCGCTCGGCGTGAGCGTGCAGAACCTGGGCGGAGACCTGGGCTCCGGGGCGCGTTTGCCGCGCCGTACCCGCGCCGGCTTTACCCTCAATTACACCGATCCCCAGGGCGTCTTCCGGCTGCTCACCACGCTCGAGGGGCAGTGGCCCCGTGGCGAGCGCGCGTTGCTCGTCGTGGGTGGAGAGGGCGGCGTCGTCGCCGGCGGGGTCGGACTCGTGGGCCGGATCGGCTTCACGACCCGGTCGGCGCCCTCAGCCGCATCGCGCCTGTCGGTCGGGGGCGGCGTGGAGCTGGGGCACCTGCACGTCGACTACGCCTACCGCGGATTCGAGGCCCTGGGTGGCGGGACCCATCGCGTGGGCCTGCGATGGACGCCGTGACCGAGCGCCGTGCGGGGGCGCCGCGTTGGGGGCGCGTGCTGCGGCGCCTGCTGGGGGGACTGGGGGTCGCGGTGCCGCTCCTCGTGGGCCTGGTGCTGGTGGTCAGCGCTGACGCCCGCTACCTGCTGCGTGCCGGGGTGGAGGAGGCTCGCCTCCTGTGGAAGCGACGGCCCATCGCCGAGCTGATCGCCGACTCCACCGTGGACTTCCGGCTACGCCAGCGGCTCGCGCTGGTGCTCGCCGCCCGCGCCTACGCCGCCGACTCGCTGCGCCTGAACGTGGGCGATACCTATACGACCTACGTCGAGGTGGGTCGCGACACGCTGTTGCTCGTGCTCTCGGCCAGCCGCCGCGACAAGCTGCGCGAATACACGTGGACGTATCCCGTCGTCGGGGTGGTCCCCTACAAGGGCTTCTTTGCTCCGGACGCGGCGCGCCGCGCGGCACGGGGCCTCGAGGCGCAAGCGTACGACGTCTACCTGCGCCCATCCGGGGCGTTCTCCACCCTGGGCTACTTCAGCGACCCGCTGCTCTCCACGGCGGTGGACCGCGACACGATGGAGCTCGTGGCGACCGTGATCCACGAGCTCGCCCACAACACCCTGTACGTGAAGAGCCACACCCCCTTCAACGAGAGCTTCGCGAGCTTCGTGGGGTATCGCGGGGCCGAGGCGTTCTTCCGCTCGCGCGGGGACTCGCTCGACGCGGCGCGCGCGGCGGCACGGTGGCGCGACGAGCGTTCATTGGACGTGTTCTACGCCGAGCTGGCCCGGCGGCTCGATTCGGCATACGCCGACACGCTGCGGGGGGAGGCGCTCGAACGCACGCGGGCGGCGCTGTTCGGCTGGGCGCGGGACCAGCTTACGGGGCCGGTGGGGCAGGCGCTCGAGACCTACGACTGGCGCTGGTTCGCGCGGGCGCCGCTCAACAACGCGGTGGTGATCGCCCAGCGGCTCTACCGGATGGACCTCAACCTGCTCGATGAGGTGTATCTGCAAAACAATGCGGGCATCGCGGAAACCATCCGCGCGATTCAAGTTCGGGTCCTGACGCAGCCGGACGGGGATCCGTATCGGGCGCTGTATTCGCGGCCGGGGGTGCCGGCAGTGCAATGAAAGGCGACGGTCGTTTTTCTAGTTCCCCCTCAGCCGCTCCGCTTCCGCCACCCGCGACAGCGCGATCGCGTACGCGGCCGTGCGGAAGGTGCAGCGCTTCGCCTTCGCCATGTCGCGCACCGCCTCGTAGGCCTTCGTGATCGTCGCCTTGAGCTCCTTGTTCACCTGCTCGTGCGTCCAGCGGTACTGCTGGAGATTCTGCGCCCATTCGTAGTAGCTCACCGTCACCCCGCCCGCGTTGGCGAGGAAATCGGGGATCACCGGAATGCTGCGCTCCGCGAGGATCAGGTCCGCGGTCGGCGTGGTGGGTTCGTTGGCCCCTTCGACCACGACTTTGCAGTCGAGCGTCTTCGCGTTCTTCTCCTTGGTGATCACGCCACCCAACGCTGCGGGGACGAGCCACTCGCACGGAACCGTCCACAGCGCGTCGTTGGTGATCGGGCTGCCGCCCTTCCACTCCGAGACCGGCCGCCGCTCGGCGGCGTGGGCGAGCAGGCCGGGGATATCGAGTCCCTTGTCGTTCACGATGCCGCCGTCCACGTCGCTCACCGCGAGGACCTTCGCCGCCGCCTCGGTGACGAGCAGGCGCGCCAGATGCCCGCCGACGTTGCCGAACCCCTGGATGACCACCCGGGCGCCCTTGAGCGGGATCCCGAAGTCGCGCGCGTACTCGGCCATCACGTACATCACCCCGCGCCCCGTCGCCTCGTCGCGGCCCAGCGAACCGCCCAGCGACACCGGCTTGCCCGTGACGACTGCCGGTGTGTAGCCCTGGCGGCTCGAGTACTCGTCCAGGATCCACGCCATCACCTGGGCATTGGTGTTGACGTCGGGGGCCGGGATGTCGCGGTAGGGCCCGAGCACGATGGCAATCCGCTGCGTGAACCGCCGAGTGAGTCGCTCCAGCTCGAGCTTCGACAGCTTGCGGGGATCGACCGTCACGCCGCCCTTGGCGCCGCCGAAGGGGATGTCCATCAGGGCCGTCTTCCACGTCATGATGGTCGCGAGGCCGAGCACTTCGTCGTGATCGGCCTCGGGGTGGTAGCGGATCCCGCCCTTGCACGGGCCCCGGGCGCCGTTGTGCTGGATGCGGTAGCCGGTGAACACCTCGATCCGGCCGTCGTCCATGCGCACCGGCACCTCCACCTGGACCTCCCGGAAGGGGGAGACGAGAATGCGGCGCATGTAGCTCTCGAGGCCGATCAGGTCGGCGGCGCGGTCGAACTGGCTCTGGGCGATGGCCTTGCCCGACATGGTCGGACGCGGGGCCGGAGAGGGGGCGCTGGCGGACACGGCGGCAGCTCCGGGAAAGGGGTTAGCCGAGCCGGCGGCCGGCGCAGCGGGCCACCGGATGCTGCGCTTGCGACATCGCGTGCGCGGGATTCGGCATGCGGGGGCGGCGCTGGCCGCTGTCCGTGAGCACGCCGATCACGTCGACTGCAGGCGCGGCGCGCGATTCCGCGGGATACTCCAGCACGTACACGAGCCCGCTGCCCGCCTCGGCCACCGCGGCGGCCAGCGCGGGCCACCCGGTGTCGGCCGACAGGGGCCTGGGCGCGACGACCACGGGATGGGCCGCCGGGGCGAACGCGTCGCGGCCCACCAGCGGGGCGCCGAGCTGCTGGGCGAGCGTCTGCCAGACAGCGAGTGTGGGTCCGGCGGCCACGACCTGGCCGAACCGCCACCCTCGGTCGCGCGCCAGCTCGAGGAACGCCTCGACCAAGGTCTCGTCGCTCGGCGCCACGGGCCCGGGGTCGGGAGTGAGCACGACCGTCCCCGTGTCGGCAAACCACCGCTCGGCGGGACTCAGGTCCTGCGGTTTGCGCGGCGCGTAGAAGGCGTAGCGGCGCGTGACGAGAATCTCGCGCTCGGCCTCCTCGCGTTGCTCGTCATGCTCCGCCGACTGCGCCGCCCCCTCGAACGCTACCTCGGCGGCTTCGTAGCGCCCGGCTTCCCGCAAGATCCGGCCGCGCAGCTTGAGCGTTTCGCTGTGCGGCTCGAGCGCGAACGCCCGGTCGAGGGCGAGGAGCGCGCGGTTGCGGTCGCCCAGGCGGTAGGCGGCGCGCCCCAGCTCGTGCCACGCTAGCGCCAGGTCGGGATCGTGCTCCAGCGCCTGCTCGAGCGACGCCAGGGCCTCGCGGTAGCGCTGCAGGTCGACGAGGGCCGCGCCCTTCAGGGTGCAGGGGAACGCCGCGGCGCCGAACTGCGCGGCGGCGCCCTCCGCCAGGCGCAGCGCGTCCTCGGTACGGCCCTGACTACGGAGCAGTTCGAAGTATTCCGCCCAGCCGGGCTTCAGGTCGGGGTGGAGCTTGAGCAGGTCGCGGTAGGCGGACTCGGCGTCGGCCACCCGTCCTTCCCGAGCCAGGTAGCGGGCGCGGGCCATGGCCCGCTCGCTCGGCGCGTCCGGGAATAGATCGTATGATGCGGTGGTCCGCATGCGGCCAAATCTACCCGCCAGCGAGTCGCTGGCTAGGCGTGCGAGACCTGTCTAGATTTGCGGCCAATGGAAACCGATCGATTGCTTCGCGAACTGAGCAATTTCCTTCGGATCCCGTCGGTCTCCACACTTCCCGAGCACAACGCCGACTGCCGGGCCGCCGCCGACTGGGTGGCCGCGGAGCTGCGGCGCCTCGACTGCCGCGACGTCCAGTTCCTCGGCAGCGAGATGCATCCGGTCGTGTGGGGTGTGGGGCCGGACGTCCCCGGCGCGCCGACGTTGTTGATCTATGGCCACTACGACGTCCAACCGCCCGACCCATTGGGTGAATGGACCTCACCCCCGTTTGAGCCGACGGTGCGCCGGGGCCGCCTCTATGCCCGCGGCGCGGCCGACGACAAGGGCCAGGTGTTCTGCCTGCTCAAAGCCATCGAAGCGTGCGGGCGGCCGCCGGTGAATCTCCGGTTCCTGATCGAGGGCGAGGAGGAATACGGGAGCACCGTGCTCTTCGAAGTCCTCGAGCGCGAGCCGGAGCGCACCCGCGCCGACGTGGTGCTCGTCGCCGACATGTCCTATGTGGCGCCGGGGTGGCCGGCCGTGTACACCACGCTCCGCGGAATGTGCTACGCGGAGATCACCGTCCGCACGGCGAAATCCGATCTGCATTCGGGCGAGTACGGGGGAGCGGCCCCGAATGCCCACGAGGAGCTGTGCCGGCTGCTCGCGCGGCTCAAGACGCCGGACGGGAGGATCCATATCCCCGGCCTGTACGACACCGTGAAGCCGCCGAGCAGGGCAGAACGCGCCACGTGGAAGCGGCTGCCGTTCAAGGAGAAGGAGTTCCTCAAGGAGCGGGTCCAGGCCAAGGCGCTCACCGGCATGAAGAAGTACTCGGTCCTGGAGCGACTCTGGGCGCTTCCCACGTTCGAAATCCACGGCATCACCGGCGGGTTCACGGGCGATGGCGCCAAGACCGTGATCCCCGCGGAGGCAACGGCCAAAGTCAGCTTGCGGCTCGTGCCCGCCCAGACGCTGAAGACGGTCCAGCGTCAGCTGGCAGGGGCGGTGAAGCGGCTGGCGCCCAACTATGCCGATGCCACTGTTCGCTTTCTGCACGGGGCGGATCCGGCCGAGATCGAAGTCACCCATCCGTCGTACCAGCTGCTGGACCGGGCCTTCAAGGCCGTGGTGGGGCGGGGGACCGTGGCCGCGCGGGCCGGCGGTTCGATTCCCGTGGTTCCGGCGCTCGGCAAGAGCGGCGCGCCGGTGATCCTCACCGGCATCGGCCTCCCTGACGACCGCCTCCATGCCCCCGATGAGAAGTTAGATCTCACGCAACTGTGGGACGGGATCCGGGTCTTCAGGAGATTCTACGAACTGCTTGGACACAAAGGCGCCTAGGAGAACCGTCGCTCCCTAGACGCCTATCTTGCTCCGGTTTCTGAGTCTATTGACGCCTGCGTGGCCGTCACGCCGAACGCGCTTTCGAACCCCCGGACGACCGCGGCCACGGTTTCGTCCCACAGCGACGCTTCCCGCTCCTCGCCTCCCGCTTCCCGTGCTACCGAGGTCATGACCACGCCCGGGATCCCGCACGGCACGATCCGGTCGAAGAACGCGAGATCGGTGGTCACGTTCAGGGCGAATCCGTGCCACGTCACCCACTGCTTCACGTGGATGCCGATGCTCGCGATCTTCCGCCCGCGGCTCCACACCCCGGTGTGACCCGGGTTCCGCTTAGCGGGAATACCCAGCTCGGCGAGGCCGTCGAGCAGCGCCTGCTCGAGAGTGCGGAGATACCAGTGGAGGTCCTGCCGGTGTCCGCGCAAGTCGAGAATCGGATACCCGACCAGCTGGCCGGGTCCGTGGAAGGTCACATCGCCGCCGCGCTCCACCTCGAACACCTCCACGCCCTCCGGGCGAAGCACATGCTCCAGGTGCGAGTTGCGGCCCAGGGTAACGACCGGGGGATGCTCGAGGAGCAGCAGGAGGTCGTGGGGCAGGCGGCCGTCGATCCGGTCCTGGGCCAGACGCCGCTGCCACTCGAGCGCCTTGCCGTAGGGAACCCGCCCGGCTTGCACGATCTCGAGCACGCGCTCGCTCACGCCGTACCCTTCCCGCTTCCCGCTTCCCCCGTCCCCACCGTCGCCCACCGGCCTCCCGCGATCCCGAGTGCGAGACTCGCCGCGGCCCACAGGATGAGACCGGTGAGGCCGAGCAGATGGTGCAGCAGGGCGGCGAGGAAGCCGACGAGCAACCCGCCAACCGCCGCGAGCACGCCGATCACGCCGCGCTGGTAGATGTTCTCGAGGGCGCGGCTGCGCCGGATGCCGAAGAACGCCCCGATCGCGACGCCGGCAAGCAGGCCTGCGAGCAGCGGATCACCGGCGGCCTCGCGGTAGGAGGCCTCGTCCAGGTGCCGCTGCATCAGCTGGACGACGATCTGCGTCAGGGTGATGGTCGCGCCCGCGAACCCGATCCCGCAGCCGAGCGCGCCCAACCCAATGGCGAGGGGGTCTTTCTCGCTCAGATGTGCATCACCCGGCCGAGCGAGTCGAGGGCCGCTTCGGCCACCGCTTCGGACATGGTGGGGTGGGCATGAATCGCCAGGTCGACCTCCTCCACCGTATATTCGTTCTCCCGCGCCACGGTCAGCTCGTGGATCAGCTCCGAGGCGTGGGCGCCCACGATGTGCGCGCCGAGGATCTCACCGTATTGCCTGTCGCGGATGATCTTCACGAACCCGTCGGTCTCGCCCGTGCCGCGGGCGCGGCCATTGGCGGAGAAGGGAAACCGCCCGACCACATAGTCGAGCTTCTTCTCCTTGCACTGCTCCTCGGTGAGGCCGATGCTCGCCACCTCTGGGTGACAGTAGGTCACGCTGGGCACGTTGTCGTAGCGGATCGGGTGCGGCTTGTGGCCCGCGAGGAGCTCCGCCACGAACACGCCTTCCCGGCTCCCCTTGTGCGCCAGCATCGGGGGACCCGCCACGTCGCCGATGGCGTAGACCCCCGGCGCCGTGGTCTGGAGGCTCGCGTCCACCTTGATGAAGCCGCGGTCGGTGAGCTGCACGCCGGCTTCCTTGAGGCCGATGTTCTCCGTGTTCACCGCCCGCCCCGCGGCCATCAGGACCGCCGCGACCTCGATCCGCTGCGTGGCCCCCCCTCCGTCCGCCTGGACCTCGAGGGTCACGTTGTCCTTGCCCACGGCCGCCTGTTTCACGGCGGCTCCGGCGAGCATGTCGATCTTGCGCTTCTTGTAGCTCCGCGCGACGGCCACCGACGATTCCGCGTCCTCGAGGGGGAGGACACGGGGCAAGACCTCGATCACGGTGACCTTGGCCCCGAAGGCGTTGAAGATGTCGGCGAATTCCATCCCCACGGCCCCCGCGCCCACGATGGCGAGCGAGGCGGGGATCTTCTCAAGCAGCAGCGCCTCGTCCGAGGAGATGACGGTGGTCTTGTTGATCTCGAGTCCGATTTGCGGGATGCCCTTGACCCGCGAGCCCGTGGCGAGGACGACGGCCCGCTTCGCCTCATAGACGTCGCTGCCGACCTTGATCTTCTTGCCCGACTGCAGCACGCCGGTACCCTTGATCACCGTGACCTTGTGCTTCTTCATGAGGAACTCGACGCCCTTCGAGTTCTGCTCGCTCACCCGGCGGGACCGTTTCATGGCGACGCCGTAATCGGTCTTCACGGCGCCGACCTCGATCCCGAACTCCCCGGCCTCGTGCACGGCGTTGATGAGGTAGGCCGAGTGGAGCAAGGCCTTGGTCGGGATGCAGCCGATGTTCACGCAGACCCCGCCGAGCTTCTCCTGCTCGACCACGGCGGTCGCGAGACCCAGCTGCGCGGCGCGGATCGCAGCCACATAGCCCGCCGGCCCGCCGCCGAGAATGATGACGTCGAATTGATTCGCCACGAAATCCCCTTTCAGGAATGCGGAATGGCGAATGCGGAATGGGAATGTAGATGGAGGGCTCGAAGCTCCTGGAGAGATTCCGCATTCCGCACTCCGCATTCCGCATTACAAGAG
>JACOVF010000136.1 GCA_016177465.1 Gemmatimonadota bacterium | reverse complement strand
TTGCCCGGGTTGATGTTCACGTGCGTAGAGTCGATCTGCGAGAAGGACCCCGAGAGATCATCCCACCACACGCGGTAGGTGAGGGCAACCTCGGCGGTTCGCCCGCGCGTCGGACACCGCACTACCCACGTCTGCTTGTCGAGCTTGGGCGCCGGCACGGCCGCACCGTCGCAGGTGGCGCGCGCCTCCTGCACGTTCGCCGCGAAGTTGAAGATCGCGTACCGTCCCGGGTACCAGGCGGGGAGCTGGATCAGTGTGGACTCGGGGAGCGCACCCGAGACGCGCAGCGTCACGTCCCCGAGGTGGGTGGCCGGGCTGTCGGCGCGGAAGTCGTAGGCGATGGTGAGCGCCTGCTGGGCACGGGCCGTGGAGGCGGCGGTGAGCAGCGCCACCGCGGCGAAACCGGACCGGGACATTCGCATGCAGACGACTCCTGGGGTGACAAGGGGCGTTCAACTTACGACATGGCTGCGGCCTTGCGCATCCGCGCGGGCCCGGCTAATCTCTAGCACCCGTTCCTCCACAATAGAGGGCCTTTGGGCACGGAGACCCTGCAGCACGTCGCGCTGTTCGACAAGTGCAAGAACTTCACCCGGGCGCGCGAGATTCAGGCTGCGGGGCTGTATCCGTATTTCAAGCCCATTTCCCACTCGGAAGACACGGTCGTCGTCATCGAGGGGAAAGAGCGGATCATGATGGGCTCCAACAACTACCTGGGGCTCACGCATCATCCCGAGGTTCTCGCGGCCGCCAAGGCCGCCCTCGAGCGCTACGGTTCGGGCTGCACCGGCAGCCGGTTCCTCAACGGCACCCTCGACCTGCACGAGCAGCTCGAGAGCGCGCTGGCGGAGTTCTTCGGCAAGGAAGCCAGCCTTGTCTTCTCCACCGGCTATCAGGCGAACCTCGGCGTGATCTCGGCGCTCGTGGGACGCGGCGATATCGTCTTCCTCGACAAGCTGGACCACGCCTCGATCGTGGACGGCGCCAAGATGTCGCACGGCGAGACGCTACGCTTCAACCACGGCGACCTCGCCGGCCTCGAGCGCAAGTTGCAGAAGGTGCCCGAGGGCACCGGCACGATGATCATCGTGGACGGCGTCTACTCGATGGAAGGCGACATCGCCGACCTGCCGAACCTCCTCAAGGTGGCGCAGCGCTACGGCTCGGCCCTGGTGGTCGACGACGCCCACTCCGTCGGCGTCCTGGGCCCGAAGGGCGACGGCACCGCCGCCCACTACGACCTCGTGGACGAGGTGGATGTGATCGTCGGGACCTTTTCGAAGTCGCTGGCGTCGATCGGCGGCTTCGCGACGGCGTCCGAGACCGTCATCCACTACCTGAAGCACCACGCCCGGCCGATGATCTTCACCGCAGCCCTCCCGCCCGCCAACACGGCGGGGGTGCTCGCCGCGCTGCACGTCATGAAGCGCGAGCCGCACCGCCGCGACCAGCTGTGGACCAACACCCGGCGCCTGCAGGACGGGCTCCGCTCGCTTGGCTTCGACATCGGCCCGACGGAGACCCCGATCGTGCCGGTGCTCATCGGCCCCCTCGAGACGACGTTCGTGTTCTGGCGGAAGCTGTTCGACGCCGGCGTGTTCACGAACCCCGTCGTGCCCCCCGCGGTGCCGCCCTCCCAGTGTCGCCTGCGCACGAGCCTGATGGCGACCCACACCCCGGCGCAAATCGACCAGGCCCTGGAGGCGTTCGCCCGGCTCGGCAAAGAGCTGGGGGTCGTCTGAGCGCAGTGGAGATCGTGCCCGTCTCCGACGGGCGCGGTCTCAATCGCTTCATCGCCTTCCCCTACGAGCACTACCGCGGCGACCCGCTGTGGGTCCCGCCCCTGCGGATGGACGTCCGCACGCTGCTCTCCCCGAAAAAAAATCCGTTCTTCGAGCACGCGGAAGCGCAGCACTTCGTGGCGGAAGCGGACGGCCCTAAAGGACTCTCTTCCGGTCGGCGGATCGTCGGACGGATTGCCGCCATTCAGAACGACGCCCATAACCGCGAACACACGGACAAGGTCGGCTTCTATGGGTTCTTCGAGTGTGTGAACGATCAGGCGGTCGCCAACGCGCTGTTCGACACAGCGGCGAGGTGGTTGAAGGCGAAAGGGTTCGACACGATGCGCGGGCCGATGAGCCCGTCCATCAACGACGAGTGCGGCCTGCTGGTGGACGGCTTTGACACGCCCCCGACCCTGATGATGCCGCACAATCCGTGCTATTACGTCGCCCTGCACGAGGCGTACGGTTTCGCCAAGGCGAAGGACCTGCTGGTCTACGAGGGCGGAGGCGAGGTGCCGGAGCGCATCGCGCGCACCGCGACCCTGCTCGCCAAGCGCAAGCAGATCACCCTGCGGCCGCTCGACATGAAGCGGTTCGACGCGGAAGTGGCCCTCATCAAGCAGATCTACAACCAGGCCTGGGAGCGGAACTGGGGGTTCGTTCCGCTCAGCGACGCCGAGATCGACCACCTCGCCAAGCAGCTCAAGCCGGTGGCGGTTCCCGACCTGGTGTGCTTCGCCTACAAGGACGGCCGGCCCATCGGCTTCGGCGCGGCGCTCCCCGATCTGAACGTCGCCCTCAGGCACAACCCGTCGGGGCGGCTGTTCCCCGGCATCCTCAAGGTCCTCTGGCACGCGCGCAGGATCCACCGCGCCCGCATCCTGCTGCTCGGCGTCGTCCCGGAATACCGCGGCACCGGCGTCGACGCTCTGATGTACCACTGGATCTGGACGCACGGCGTCGCCCGTGGCTTCCGCTGGGGCGAGGCAGGGTGGATCCTCGAGGACAACGTCGCGATGAACAACGCCGCCCTGCGCTTGGGATTCCGCGTCTACAAGACCTACCGCGTCTACGACAAGCAGCTGTGAGAGCGTTCGTCACCGGCGGCACGGGGTTCGTTGGGGCCCACCTGGTGCGGATGCTGCAGGAGCGGGGGGACGAGGTCACCTGCCTGGTGCGGAGCCCGGCCAAAGCGGAGGTGCTGGGCTGGCAGGGCGTGCGCATCGTGCGCGGCGACCTCGACGACCCGGCCGCCCTGCGGCAGGGCTGCGCCGGCGCCGACGTGATCTACCACGTGGCGGGGCGCATCAGCGCGCGCGACCTGCACACGTTCATGGCCGCGAATCGCGATGGCACGGCCGCCCTGCTCGAAGCGGCGACCGACCACCCGCCGCAGCGGTTCGTGCTCGTCTCCTCATTCGCGGCCGCCGGCCCATCCGCGCCGGGGCAGCCCATCGACGAGACCCGCCCCCCATCCCCCGTCACGGATTATGGCCGCAGCAAACTCGCGGCCGAGGTGCTGGTGCGGGCGATGCCCTTTCCCTGGACGATCGTGCGCCCGCCGGTCGTCTACGGGGAGTGGGACCGTGAGGTGCTGAAGATCTTCAAGATGGTGCGCACTGGGTTCGCGGCCGTGATCGGCGACGGCTCCCAGGAGTTGTCGCTGATCTACGGTGGCGACCTGGCCGAGGCGCTGTGGCGCGCGGCGACGAGCCCGGCCGCGGCCCGCAAGACCTACTTCGCCGCGCACCCCGCGGTGGTCACGAGCCGGGAGCTGGCGTGCGCCATCGGCCGGGCCGTGGGTGAACGCCCGCGCATCGTCTCTGTGCCCCCGGCGCTGGCGCGGGGCCTCCTGTGGACCATCGGCTCGCTGGTCCAGCTCACCGGTGGCTCCACCCTGCTCTCGGCCGACAAGGCGAACGAGTTCCTCGCGCCCGCGTGGACCGCCCGCGCCGACGCCCTGGCGCGCGACACCGGGTGGGCGGCGCGGACTGATCTCGACCCGGGGTTGGGGCGGACGGCGGAGTGGTACCGCTCGCGGGGGTGGCTGTGAGCAGCGGCCCGTTGCCCGTCGCTAGGTCGCTACGGTTTACGATGCGCGCCGGCGAGATCGTAGGACGTAGCGTCGTAGCGTCGTGGAACGCCTTCACGCCCATCGACCTCGCCACATTGCTGTACGTCGCGGTCGCGACCATCGCCCTCGGGCTGTCGTTCACCGGGGACGACATCGCGGCGTGGCCGTGGCTCGCGGTGGCCCACCTCCTGCTCGTCGGCCTGGTACTGCTCGCGCCGGCCGGCCGGCGCGCGGGACCCGCGGGCCGGTTCCTCGCGGAATGGTATCCGATGTTGCTGCTCGGCGGCCTGTACGCCGAGATCGGGGTGCTGACGCTCGACGCCGGATTCCAGAACGACTGGACCATCCAGCGGCTCGAGGAATGGGTGTTTGGATCGGAAGTGGCCTACCGCTGGATCCGCGAGGTGCCCAGCCCCACCCTGTCCTGGGCGCTGCATGCCTGCTACCTCGCCTACTACCCGATCCTCTTCGCGTCGCCGCTCGGGCTGTGGCTCATCGGGCGACGCGACGCGTCGCGCCACACCATCTTCGCGGTGATGGTGACGTTCTACATTTGCTATCTGGTGTTCCTGTTCTTCCCCGTGGCCGGACCGCGCTACGCGTTCGACCTCGCGAGCAACGCGGCGACCGACGTGATCCCGGCGCGACTCACCGAGTGGGTGCTCGACCACGGAGATTCCTGGGGCGCGGCGTTCCCATCCTCTCACGTCGCGGCGTCGGTGGTGGCAACGGGGATGGCACTCCGCTTCTGGCGCCCGCTCGGCGTGGCGCTGCTCCCTTTCACGGGCGGCCTGGTGCTGGCCGTGGTGTACGGGCAGTTCCACTACGCGGTGGACGCGCTGTCGGGGCTGGTGGTCGCGGCGGGGATGCTGGCCGTGATGCGCTGGAAAGAGGTGGCGGTGCCCGCGGAGGCGCCGCCTATCGGCTCAGTGGTGGGCGTGCTCGACGGCTCCTCCGTTCCCCGCTAGGCGCATCGCGTGCCGCAGGTCGGCCAGGTACAGGGAGTCGCGAACGTCCGCGGCCGGCCACTGCGCCCCCCGATCAGGCACGAATAACCCGCCCACCACCCCCATTCCACCGGCCTGGATCACGCGCCCCGTCGGGTTGTCGTACAGGGCGGTGACACGGTAGCGGTGCACGGGGACGATGTGCGCCCCCAGCCGGTTCCAGGCGTAGAGCCGCCCGATCGGAATGGCGACGAGCCGCCGCGCCGAGTCTCGCACCGGCTGTGCGCGCCAGATCACTTCGCCCGTCGTGACGTCGGTCAACTCCACGCGCACGCCGTAGTCGTGCAGGTGCCCGGCGATCGCTACGATCTTTCCGGGCACGGCCGGGCTGCCCTCGTAGGACCGCTCGCTACGGCCCGGCGGCAGGTCGAACGACTTGTTCCCCACTGGGAACGCGACGTCGAGCTGCCACGGATAGGCCTCCCAAATCGGCCAGGGCCGCGAGGCGGGGGTGTAGTTGAGAACCAACCGGGTGCGCACGCCGCGGTACGCGGTGGGCGTCGGGTTGTGCAGCATCGCGCTCGCGATCACGCGAGCGCCGCGATGAAACGGGAAGCCGAAGAGCAGCCAGGGCACTTTGGGCTCGCCCGTTTCCCGGCCGGCCGCCGCCATGCGCCGGGCGATGGGAAGGAACAGCTCACGATGGTCCGGGTCGATCAGGTTGAAATGATGGACCAGCTCCGGAGGCAATACCCGCCCGGATTCATCAACCACTTCGGCCCGGAGGCCGTAGATCGCCCCGTCGACCGGCAGCTCGCCGCTCGCGACCGGCGGCTGACCGGCCACGTGATGTCCCGTCCCCGCAGGCAGGTCCACCGGCGCCAGCTCGATCACGAGCTCGCCTTTGCGGGGATCGGCGCTGACGCGGGCGACCGGAAGGTACCGGGGGTCGAGGGGGGGGAGCGCGTCGGCCACGCCGAGGGCGGCCAACAGGCTGAGCGAGAGAACAGTGGCCTTCATCATCGCTTATGGGAGGACCGAGTTCGAGTCGCTGCTAATTACTAATCGGGGCTTTTCCGGCAAACAAGCGGGGCGGCGGTTCGGTTCCCAGGGAATTGTCACATACCGCACACTCCGTACCAGCCTGGCGTTAGAGCTCGCGGGGCGATGTCGTCGCCGCGCGCTCCACCGCCATCCCGCCGGCCGGCTTGCGCTCCCCCCGTGGCCGGCGGTGGAGCACAACCACGATTCCTATGGCGACCATCGAGACAGTGATCGTCACGAGGACCTGGGTGGACACCGGCACCACCAGGCCGATGGCCGCGAAAAACCACAGCCGTGGGGCCCGCCCTAGAAACGTCGCGATCAGATAGGGCTGGACCGGATACCCCGACAGCGGCGCCAGGAAGCGTACAGCCCAGTACGGCAGCGGGCTCCAGGCGCAGAGCCACACGGCGAAGAACGGGCTTTTCTCGAACAGCGCGACCGTCTTGCGGACCAGCTTGGACTGCCGGGCCCCCTCGAGCCGGGGGTGCATGATGGCGGCACGGTACAGGTAGTAGTTGATGTACTCGATGTACAGCGTGCCGGCGATGCCGATCAGGGCGACGAGCAGCGGATGGTAGGCCCGCCCCGTGATCATGAGCACCGGCTCGTAGGTCGCCGGGAGCAACGGCGCCAGCGGCCCGTTGACGAAGATCGTGATGCACAGAAACGCGGCGAGGGCGCCGACGTCCGGCCAGCGGGTGGTGGGATAAATGGCGAGCAGGGCCACGACCCCCGTTCCACGCAGCACGGCGTCCCACTGCGGCGTGCCGCGCCGCCGCACCAGCGCCGCACGGAGTCGGCTCACGCGAGGCTCGACGGGACCCCGGCTAGGCGCGAGAACGGCACCCCGTCGAGACCTGCCGGCACCGGAACCCCGAGGTGCTCGAGCATCGCCGGCATCAGATCGACGGTGCGGATGGGGACCTCCGGGAGCGGGACGCTGGCGGCGATCGGCACCTCCATATGGTCCCGGATGAGGCTGCCATGCCCGGACTTGTGCTCGGGGATCTCCCAGGGCCCCCGGAAATCGGCGCCGGGACCGGCGGTGAGTACGAGGTCGCCGGCGCGGGGCGATCGGAACAATTGGAGCAGCTGGCGCGGCGCGTCGGGGACGTCGGTCCCGCGACTCTGCGCGAGCATGTCGCGGTCCTCGAGCTGGAGACGGCCTCCCAGCCCCAGCGGGTCGCCGCGCAGCGGCTCGTAGCGCACCAACCCTCCCGTCTCCGAAACGCGCGCGCGGGCATCGCCGCTCAGGACGATGACGCCGTCGCGGTTGTCGCGACAGGCAGCCAGCCGCACCGCGGGCAGCGCCAGCAGACGGGCCACCAGGTCTTCGGGGATCTCGCGCTCGGTGCGCGGGGTGGCCCGGCCCGCGCGTGGGTCGAAGTAGAGCTGCACGCTCGCGTTGCCGGAGACCATGGTCGCGGCGCGCGCGCCCCGGCGCCACACGTGCATCGGGTGACGCAGGGTAGGTACGCCCCATTCCTCGAGCAGGACCGCCACGTCGCAGTGCTCCTGCATCACGCTCGCGCCGTGGTCCGCCGCGACGAAGAACGCCGGCATCGCGCCCCCCTGGCGCCGCGCCCGCGCCACGAAGCGGCCCAGGGCGGCGTCGATCTCGAGGTAGGTCTCGAGCACCGCCGGGTGCCATGGGTCCTTGAGGTGGGTCATTCCATCGGGGCCCGGGAACACGACGAACAGGAACCGCCAGGCCCGGTTCAGCGTCGAGAGCCAGGCGTCGGCCACGGCGCGGTCGAGCGAGGGGTAGGTACCGACGTAGTGGGCCACCGAGCCGAGGATGGCGCGCTCGGTGGTGACGAGGTTCGCGCCCGGGCCGAGGCCGCGGGTCACCGGTGTGCAGATCGCGATGCTGTCCGGCACCAGGTCGAACATCGAGGGTCCACACGCGATGTCGGTGTTGATCCACCCGCCCTGCACCCCGCAATAGCTGCGCGCCGCGCGCCACTGTGCGCGCGCGCCGCCCGCTGCCTCGGCGCGGTCGAGCCACCGGATGCCGGGGATGTTCGCGGTGCCCGGATAGCAGCCGAACAGGAACGGGATGTAGGCGACGCCGGTGGTCGAGGGAAACACGGTGGTGCCCACGGTCAGGCCGCCGGGCTCGATCACCCAGCGCGCGAGATTGGGCAGCAGTCCGCGGTCCAGCAGGAACTGCAGCACGTCGGGGCGGGCGCCGTCGATGAGGACGAAGACGACGCGGGATTCGGGCTGCATCGCGCCCCAAGATTCGCTAGGGGCCGCCGGTCGGCGCAACCCTCGGGAAAGAGGAGGACGGGGAACGACGGGGAAGGCTGGGAAGGCGCCTCCCCCGTCGTTTTCATTCAGTTGCAGGTCAGCGATAGCACCGACCGGCTCGAGCCTCCCGGTCCCACCTGCAGATTCACCTGCAGCCGCCCGTGGAACGGCGCGCTGGGTGGGATGAGGATCCGCAGTTGAACGCTCGACGTCAGGGAGACGTCGTCGGTCATGATGCCAGTGTGACGCTCGACCACCAGGGCGCGGTAGGTCTCCCCGATCGGCGTCGGCGGATCCGTGAGCGGGTTCACCGGCGTGATGTCGAGGTGCCCATCGGCGTGGAAGTTGCTCGCGTAGTCGCCAGAAGGCGTGAGCACCACCTGCTGCCGCAGGCGCACGGGGCCCTGGACGTGGATGAAGTCGAACGGACCAGAAGTGCAGACCGGTTTCGGGATCACCTGGTTGAAGTCGATCACGAAGTCCTGCCGGGCCACGCCGGGCTGGCCGTCAACCTGGCCCGCCACGTTGAGCACCGTCGCGTGCCCGTCGGTGCCGATCGGCATGGCGTCCGCCACGTCGGCGAGCGGGCCGCCGATGGCGCCGCGCAACTCCAGCGGCAGGCCGTTGTAGATCACCGCCGGGATGTCGCGGAACGGTGCGGGATTGATCTGGTCGGTCGAGAACAGAGGAAGCGACGGATCGAGGAGGCCGGTCCGCAGCAGGTCCACCATCACCAGCTGCTCGGCCAGTTTCCAGCTCAGTACTTGGTGCTCCGTGGTGCCAGGGATGAGCACTTCGAAGTGCCCGTTGGCGAGTGTCCAGACGCCGGCGTCGGCGAGCCGCAGGTGGAAGCGCACGGGGCCATAGTCCCCACAGGCAACCTGTACCGTAGCGCCGAGCCACCCCGCGCCCGTCGCGAAGGCGGTTTCGACGTCGCCGATCGCGTCCCGCCAGGTGCAGTTGAAGGGAAAGACATCCGGGAACCCGAATGCCGTGCGGTCCCCGTCGAGCATCAGCAGCGCCGCCCGGAGCGCGCGGGGATCGCTCTGCCCGGCGAACAGCAGGTTGATCGGATCCTGCGGCGCGCCCGAGAAGTCGGTGCCGAGGAACGGCCAGAACTCCACTGCGCTCGGGCCCGCAGACACCGTGACGAGCGGCGTGGGAGCTGCGGTAGCCGCGCTCACGCGAGACGCGGCTGCGGGACGCGTGAGGTCCTGCTCGGCGTCGCACGCCCCGAGGCCAGCGAGCGCCAGGGCTACGGCAAGGAGCCGAATGCTCCGGGGAAACGAACCGGGCGACATGGCAAACCTCCACACGAAGGGTTGCGCGGAGGGTGCCACGGAGGGGTCAAGTGGGCGTCAAGGCGACGTGGGATGGAGGCGCGCGGTGAGCCAGCCGACCCCGGCCCCGAGGGCCGCGCCCGCGATGACGTCCGTGAGGAAGTGCCGGCCTGCGGTGACCCGCAGCGCGCCGACGCCCGTCGCCCCGGCGAACAGCAAGACATTGTTACGTGTGGCGTGGGGGAGGTGTTGCCGACGGGCCATCACGGCATACGCAGTCGCCGCGGCGAAAGCGATCGAGGTGTGGCCGGAGGGAAGCGACTCCCGGCTGCCGCGCTCGCCCGAGGCCGCGACGGCGCCGTCGCTATACAGAACCGGCCGGTTCCGATGAATCAGGGCATTGATCCATTCTGTGGAGAGGGCTGTCCAACCGACGGCATTGAGCAACACCGCGCCGTCACCCCGGGCGCGCGCGGCAGACACGCCGTTCACGGAGGCGAGCAAGCTCCCGCCCGCCACCCCGAGCAGCAGCAGATCGCTTCCAGTGCCGGCCGCACGGGAGTTCCGTCCCACGACCCAGCGGTCGATTCCGGGAAGCGACGCCGGATCGCACGGCGCGCAAGCCGGCCGGCCGCGCGGCAACCCGAGCGCATGCGGCAGCAGCGAAAGCGCCCCGGCGCCGACCGCGGCCGCGGCGGACTCCCAGCCGGCGCGGTAGACCGGGGTTTGGGCGGCGCCGGGAGCAGGCGCAGTGGCGAGCAGAGCGCAGACGAGGGCGAGGCGCCTCCAGCGGGCAGCCCGGCGACGGGTCGCCTCCGGAGCAGCCGAACCGTCAGGCCGACGCAGCGTCCAGCATCCGCTGCCGCTGTCCACCCGTCACCATGTCCCGTGCCACCACGTCGCGCACGATGCGCGCAACGAACGCATACCCGCGCGGGTCGGCGGTCAGCCAGCGTTGCCACTCCAGCTCGTCGAGCGCTGCCGCCACCGCCACCGCGCTGAGCCCGGCTGCGCGGC
>JACOVF010000133.1 GCA_016177465.1 Gemmatimonadota bacterium | reverse complement strand
GGCGTGGGGAGTGAGGTAGCGTTGTGGCACCTGCTGGTCGCGCGCGGGATTCACGCGTCCATTGCGAACCCGACCGGGATTCCCGACCGGTTTGCATTCCTGATCCCCGACGGCGCCGACGCGAGTGACCGCGCCGCGAAGGAGATCGAGCGCGCCGGGGTCGTGGTGGTGCTCGATATCGGCGATCTCGGCCGCCTCGGCGACCTCGGGGCGGCGGTCAGGCGCCGCGGCGTCCCCGTCGCCTGCATCGACCACCACGTCAGCCCCGGGTCGCTCCCGAAGGGGCCGCGGCTGATCGCCCCGGAGGCCACCGCCACGGCCGAGCTCGTGTTCGACCTGGCCACGGTGCTGGGCTGGGAGATCACGCGGGAGGTCGCGCAGGCGCTCTACGTCGGGATTCTGATGGACACCGGCGGCTTCCGCTTCGCCAACACCACCCCGCGCGTCCTGCGCGTGGCCGCGGCGCTGCTCGAGCGTGGCGTGGACCCCGAGACGATCTACGAAAAGGTCTACGCCAGCGCGCCCGAGGGCCGCATCCGGCTCACGGCGGAGGCCCTGCAAACGCTGGTGGTGGAGTCGGACGTGGGGCTCGCGTGGGTGACCGTCCCGCCCGGCGCCCTTGAGCGTCACGGCGCCACACCGGACGACCTCGATGGGATCGTAGAGTTCCCGCGGTCGATCGCCGGCGTGCGCATGGCGCTGCTATTCCGGCAGATCGCGAGCGGTCGGATCAAGGTGTCGTTCCGCTCGATGGGCGACGTGGACGTGGCGGCGTTGGCGCAGCGCTTCGGCGGCGGGGGGCACCGGAAGGCGGCGGGGGCCTCGTTCGAGGGGACGATGGCCGAGATCCAGGAGCAGGTGCTGACAGCGGCGCGACGCTACCTGCGGGGGGACTGAGGGCGTCGCCGGGCTCAGCCGGCCTACGATCGATCGCCTCACGGACGCGGCTCGCCAGCTCCCCCGGCGTGAACGGTTTCTGGAGGTAATCCACCTCTGCCTTGAGGACGCCGTGCCGGAGGACGGCGTCATCCGTGTACCCCGAGACGAATAGCACCCGCGTTTCTGGGCGCCGGGCCGCGAGCCGCGCGGCCAGCTCCCGCCCACTCATCTCCGGCATGATCACGTCGGTCACGAGCAGATGGATCGTGCCCGGATGGCGCTTGCTGATCCGGAGCGCGTCCTTGCCGTGCGCGGACTCGAGCACCGTGTAGCCGCAACGGGACAGCACCTTGTGGGCCAGGCTGCGCACCCCTTCCTCGTCTTCCACGAGCAGCACGGTCTCTATCCCCCGCGGTAGCTCACCCTTCGCCGCGAGCGATTCGACGAGCCCCGCCGGCTCGTCCACCCGGGGGAGGTACACCGTGAAAGTCGTTCCGTGGCCGAGCTCCGAGCACACCCAGACGTAGCCACCGCTCTGCTTGACGATGCCGTACACGGTCGCGAGCCCGAGGCCGGTGCCCTTGCCCTGCTCCTTGGTCGTAAAGAACGGCTCGAACAGGTGGGCCTTCGCGGCTGCGTCCATCCCGGTACCGGTGTCGGTCACCGCCAACATGACGTACCGCCCCGGGATAGTGGGAGGATGGATAGTGGCGTACGCCTCGTTCAGCTCGACGTTGGCGGTCTCGATGGTGAGCAGGCCGCCGCCGGGCATCGCGTCGCGCGCATTGACGCCGAGGTTGAGGATCACCTGCTCTAACTGCCCCGGATCCGTCTGCACGCGCCCGAGGGCCGGGGTGCAGACCGTCTGCAGGGTGACGTCTTCGCCGATCAGACGCCGCAGCATCGGTTCCATGCCGGTCACGACGGCGTTCAGATCCAGCACCTTGGGTTGCAGCACCTGCTTGCGGCTGAACGCGAGCAGCTGGCTGGTCAACGCGGCTGCGCGGTCGGAGGCTTTCTTGATCTCGCTTAGGTCGGCGCGATGCGGTGAGCTCTCGGGCAACTCAGCGAGCAGCAGCTCGCAATAGCCACGGATCGCGGTGATGAGATTATTGAAGTCGTGCGCCACCCCGCCGGCCAGGCGCCCCACCGCCTCGACCTTCTGGGACTGGCGAACCTGCTCCTCCAGTCGCCGCCGCTCGGTGATGTCCCGCACGAACCCCTCGAAGTAGCAGGTCCGCCCCCGATCGTCCTTCACGGTGTAGACGGTGAGCTGGACCCAGAGGGGCGTGCCGTCCCGCTTTTGCCATTGCAGCTCGAGGTCTGTGACACCCCCCATCGGCTCGTACTTAGCGACGATGGCCGCCCGGTCCTCCGGGCGGAGATAGAAGTCGGCGAGGTTGTGCCGCAGCAGCTGCTCGACGGTCGAGAACCCCAGCAGCCGGGTTAGGGCAGGGTTCGCCAACAGGAACCGGCCATCAGGCGTCGAGTGGTAGATGCCGAGTGGCGCGTGCTCGAACAGCTCCCGCAGCTCGGATGGGCTGGGACGCCATGCAGGGCGGGCGGAGGGGGTGCTGCGGCGCTGCGCCATGAGGTCTCTATTTCAACTATGCGCAACATGCACCGCCGGGATAGGGCGGTTTTGCGGCACGGAGGGGCGCTTTTGCGGCATGGCGGCCGTTTTAAGGGTGCGCACGAACCCAATGACCAACCGGTAGACGACGAAGAGGGTGAGAGGGAGTCGGTGGAGTCTGCGCCCCTTTTACGCTTTGGAGGGGCCGCGCCGGTCCACCCACTTGCGCCGGTCCGATCCGCTGCGCCGCTCGCCGGCCGTCCGTCGCTCGTCGCCCGTGCGCCGCTCCGACTCCGGTGGATCGGACGTCAGGCGACGCTCGCCGCTGCGACGGTCGATCCCGCTGCGACGATTGGGGAAGGTGCGGCGGTCGGGGCCGCGCCGGCGCTCGGACGGGGGGTTCGCCACTAGGATTTCAGGAGGCCGACCCAGTTGAGCTCGTTCAGCTCCCCCCCCCGAAGCTCACCGCGGTGGGTCAGGTCCACTTGATTGAACCACTCCATGAGTTCATTGGCGACCTCGTCGCCCAGCGTCTCATAGAACTTGCGGGAACAGCTTCGCCGTGACCGGCATCGGGTTCTCCGTTGGGTGCCGGCCCATGGTAAGCATACGCTCGGCCGCAGCGGTAATCAATTCTACGCCATCGTGGCGGGGAATCGCCCGCTCACAGGTCGTCGTTGACCCCTTCCCGCGTACCCGGGTACATTCCCCCGCGTGACTACCTCCGACGACGTCAAGACGCGCGTTCTCAAAGCCCTCACCGACGTCGCCTCCGGCGACAAGGTCCAAGACCTCACCGTGGACGACGCCGGCGCCGTCACCTTCACGTTCCTGCTGAGTCGTGAGGATCCCGCCACCCTCGTGCGCGACGCCCGGAAGGCCACGCAGGCGGTGCCGGGGGTCACAGCGGTGAAGATCAACGTGCAAGACGCGGGCGCCACGACCCGCGCGCCCGCCGGCCGGCTGGCCCCGGGCGCTGTGCCGCCGCCGCCGTCCCCCGAGGAGATGCCGCGTCTCGGCCTGGTGCTCGCGATCTCCTCCGGCAAAGGCGGAGTGGGGAAGTCCACCATCTCCGCGAATCTCGCCGCGGCCCTCGCGCGGCAAGGCCATCGGGTCGGCCTGATGGACGCGGACATCTATGGACCGAACATCCCGCGGATGTTCGGCGTCGACCAGAAGCCCGACGTGCGCGGCGGCAAGATCCAGCCGCTCGACGCCCACGGGGTGAAGTTGATGTCGCTCGGCTTCATCGTGGAGCGGGACGCGCCGGCGATCTGGCGCGGCCCCATCATCATGAAGATCATCCAGCAATTCCTCCGCGACGTGGCCTGGGACGAGTTGGACTATTTCCTCGTGGACCTGCCCCCCGGGACGGGGGACGCCCAACTCTCGCTCACGCAATCGATTCACCTGCACGGCGCGCTGATCGTCACTACCCCACAGGAGATGGCCGTGGGCGACAGCCTGCGCGGTGCAAAGATGTTCGAACGGGTGGGCGTGCGCGTGCTCGGGATCGTGGAGAATATGAGCTATTTCGTCTGCCCCCACTGCCACGAGCGCTCCGAGGTATTCCGCGCCGGCGGCGGGCAGCGCCTCGCCGACGAGCTGGGCGTCCCGCTTCTGGCTCAGGTGCCCCTGCAGGCCGGGCTGCCCGACCTGGCCGACACCGGCCGGCCCATCGTCGTCGCGGAGCCCGAGTCTGCGGCGGCGCTCGCCCTGGACGAGCTGGCGAAGCGCGTAGCGACGAAGCTGGCCGGCAAAGCGGCGGCGCTCCCGACGCCTGCGCGCTGACGTGCGGCTGCTCGCCGCGGCCGTCCTCTTCCTGCAGAGCCCGGCACCGCTCGAGCGGGTCGCTCGGGCGGATCTTCGCGCGGGACTCGACACCCTGTACGCGGGCAGGTTTTCGGAGGCGGCGGCGTACTTCGCGGGACTCGCCGCTCGGGACACAACGGATCCCGCCCCCCTAATCTTCGAGGCCGGCGCCTACATCTGGTGGGCGTCCGCCAACGACTCCGCCGACTTCGAGCGCAAGCGCATCGACTCGCTGCTGGCCGCCGCGATCAGACGCGCGCGCGGAGCGACCGCCAGGGAGTCGTTTAGGGCGGGGCGGGCCGGCGAGTTCTGGCGCGCCACGGCGCTCGGCTACCGCGCGCGGGAGCGCGAGCGGCACGGGCAGGCGTTCGGCGCCGCCAAGGACGCCAAGGCGATGCGCGACGCCTACCGGCGGGTGCTCGCCGCCGATTCCACCTGCATCGATTGTTACCTCGGGCTCGCAGTCTACAACTATGGTCTCGCCCGCGCCGGCTCCCTGGCGCGGCTGGTGGCGAAGCTGATCGGGCTGGGGAGTGGGAACGTCGAAACCGGGATCCGCTACATGCGCCGCGTGGCGCACGACGGCGACCTCGCCCAGGTGGAGGGGACGTGGGTGCTCGCTGCGGCGCTGGTACGCGAGGCGGCCCGCGACAAGGGCGGCCGCGCCGTGCTGGAGCGCGAGGCGCGCGCCTACGTCGAACGGCTGGTCGAACGCTACCCGGAGAACCCCGTGTTCCTACGGTTCCTCACCGAGGTGCCCCGGGCGGGGCCGGCCCCGTGACGGCCAGCGCCGCACCCGCCGGCGCCCTCACCATCGGGCCGCTCCGGCCCGTCATCTTACGCCTCGCGGTGCCGGCCGTGGCGATGATGGCGTGCCACTTCTGCTTCAACCTGATCGATAGCATCTGGGTGGGACGGCTGATCGGACCCGCGGCGCTCGCCGCCGTCTCGACGGCCGGCTTCTACATCTGGATCCTCCTGAGCCTGGGCGAGATGGTCGAGGTCGGGCTGATCGCGGTCGCCGCCCGCCGGCACGGAGAAGGGCGCCCGGACGCCGCGGCCCGGGCGGCGGGCGCGGCGGTCCTCTATGCGCTCGCCGCCGGCGTCGTCGTGAGCAGCCTCGGCATCATCCTGACCGATAGCCTGTTCCGCCTGATGACGGTGCCGCCCGACGTCGCGCGGCTCGGTCACGAGTACCTCACCACGTGGCTCATCGGCGGGCCGCTCGTCTTCGGGTTTTTCGCGATCGAGGCCGCATTCCGCGCCGCGGGCGACACTCGCACCCCGTTCCTGTTGCTCGCGGGGTCCGTCGTGCTGTCCATCACCCTCGACCCCCTGCTCATCGCCGGTATCGGCCCGTTCCCGCGGCTCGGCGTGGAAGGGGCGGCGACCGCCTCGGTGATGGTGCGTGGCGGCGGGTTCCTCATCGGCGTCGGGATCGCTCTGAAGCGCGGCTTGCTGCGGGTGAGCGCCCCCGACTGGCGCACGGTCCCGACGATGCTCCGCGTCGGGGCGCCGATGTCGCTGGCCGGGGTCCTGCTCTCGCTCGTGTACATGTGGCTCACCCGCTTCACCTCGCGCTTCGGCACCCCGGCGCTCGCCGCCCTCGGCGTGGGGCACAAGGTCGAGGGGTTGGGCTTCATCGCGATCACCGGGTTCGCACTGTCGGCCGCCGCGCTCGTCGGCCAGAACCTGGGCGCCCGGCAGGAGGAGCGCGCCCGCCATGCGGTGCGGCTCACCGTGCTGTATTGCCTCGTGGCAACGGTGCCGACCGCGATTGCGTTCGTGGTCGCGCCCGAGGCGCTGGTGCGGCTGTTCACGTCCGACCCGGCCGTGATCGAGGACGGGAGCCTCTATCTCCGGATCATCGCCTTTGCGCAGATCGGCCAGACGTTCGAGATCGTGCTGGAGGGCGCGCTCGCCGGCGCGGGCTACACCTTCTGGCCGATGGCGGCCGGGACCGTGCTGACCTTCCTGCGGATTCCCCTGGCCGCCTGGTGGGCGGGGCCGCTCGGCCTGTTCGGGATCTGGCTTGCGCTGTCGCTCACCGCGATCGCGCGGGGCGTCGCGAACACGCTGTTCTGGCTGTCCGGCACCTGGCGCCACCAGGAGGTGTGATGAGCGGGGTTGACGCGTTCGCGCGGTTCGAGCACGACGGTTGGGAGCGCGTCGCCACGCGCTACGACGCCGTGTGGACGGGACTCACGACCCGGTTCGCCGACCTGCTGCTCGACGCCGTCGGGGTGGCTTCCGGAATGTGGCTACTCGACGTCGCCTGCGGGCCGGGTCACGTGACGGCGGCGGCGGCCCGGCGTGGCGCTCGCTCGCTCGGGCTCGATTTCTCCGCCGCGATGCTGGAGATCGCTCACGCGCGCTATCCCGACCTGGAGTTCCATCGGGGCGACGCGGCGCACCTGCCGTTCGCCGACCGGGCGTTCGACCGCGTGGTGATGAACTTCGGCGTGCTACACCTCCCCGATCCGGACCGGGGGTTCGCCGAGGCGCGCCGGGTCTTACGGCCCGGTGGGAGCTACGGGTTCACTGTGTGGACCGGGCCGGAGCGGAACCGCGGGATGGGGATCGTCGCCGAAGCGGTCGAAGCGGAGGGCCGTCCGGCGGCCGGGATCCCCGAGGGGCCGGACCGGTTACGCTTCGCGGACGGGCGGGAGTGCCGCCGGGCGCTCGGGGCGGTGGGCTTCGCGCCGCACTCGGTGGCGTTCGCGACGCACGAGATCGTCTGGACGGTGCCGAGCGCCACGTTCCTGTTCGAAGCCCAGCGGGACGCAGCGGTGCGGACGGCGGCCGTGCTGACCGCCCAGCCGCCCGAGGCGCAGGCGCGGATCCGCGCCGCGGTGGAGCGGGAGGCGGAGCGGTACGCGACGGCGGACGGTTTCGCGATTCCGATGGCGGCGCACGTCGTCACGGCCGTGGTCGAGGCCTGATGCCGCCCCTCATTACGCTGCTCACCGATTTCGGCACGGCCGACAGCTACGTGGGCGAGGTGAAGGCGGTGCTCGCGTCTCAGGCGCACGACGCGCAGCTCATCGACGTCACCCATCACGTGCCGCCGGGTGATCTCCGGACCGGTCAGTACATCCTGTCGCGCGTGTGGCACCGCTTCCCGCCGGGGGCCGTGCATCTCGTTGTCGTGGATCCCGGCGTGGGCACGCCGCGCCGCGCGCTCGCCGCCGAGGCGGCGGGGCACTACTTCGTGGCACCGGACAACGGGCTGCTGTCCTGCTTGCCGGCCGGCGCCCGGTTCCTGTCGCTGCCGATCCCGGCCACGGCGGCCCCGACCTTCCACGCGCGCGACGTCTTCGCGCCGGCGGCCGCGCAGATCGCCAACGGGACGGCCCTGACGCACCTGGGCACGATCATCACGGACCCGTACCTCTCCCCTCTCCCCGCTCCCCGTTCGGATGGAGTGGCCGTGGTGGGCGAAGTGCTCTATGTGGACCGCTTCGGGACGCTGGTGACGAACATCCCGGGCGAGATGGTGGAGCCGGGGGTGCGGATCAAGATCGCCGGAACGGACGTCGGCGCACTGCGGCGTACCTACGGGGACGTGGAGCGGGGACAGTTCATGGCCTACGTGGGGTCCGGCGGGACGGTCGAGGTCGCGGTACGGGAGGGCAGCGCGGCGCGGCTGCTCGGCGTCGGCGTGGGCGCTGAGGTTAGGGCGTGAACTCCCCCGACCGAGTCGGGATCCGCACCTTCGCCATCACACGGTCGGCAAAGTCGGGCGAGGGGGCGAAACGGCGAAGCTGAGCCAACTCGAGGATAACCTTGCGCTCCTGTTCGGCCTCGGCGCGGCAGAGCGAGCAGTCGGCGAGGTGCATCGCCCGCGCGGCACCCAGGATCCCCTGGGCCCACAGCTCGATCTCCTCGCTGGTGAGGTGCGGCATCGGTGTAGGGTTCATACGTACAAGGCCTTACGACCCCCCTCTGGGGCGGGTTTCATTCCCGCTTGTCCGCCAGGTAGCCCCGCAATTCGTTACGGGCCCGATGGATATAGGTCTTCACGGTGCCCAGCGGCAGGTCCAGCATCTCGGCGATTTCCTCGTAAGCATACCCTTCCACGTGCCGGAGCAGGATGCAGGCCCGGTACTCTGGTCGCAGCCGGGCGATGGCGCGTTCGATCACCGTCCCCAGCTCCCGGGCCTCGAGCTCCTGGAGGGGTGTCTCCGCCTTGTCGCCGAGCTGGAGGGCGGTGGCGCCCATCTCCTCCGGCGTCGCTGCGTCGGGTGAGCCGTCGAGCGACAACGTGTCGAGGCTCTTGCGGCGCAGGTGATCGATGCCTGCGTTGTTCGCGATCTTGAAGATCCACGAGGAGAACTTGAACTCGGGCCGGTACGACTTGATGCCGTTCAGGACCTTGATGAAGGTTTCCTGCGCCAAGTCCTCGGCCAGCGCGCGGTCGCGCACCATCCGGTACAGGAGCGAGAAGACAGGCCGCTCGTAGCGGCGCACCAATTCGCGGAACGCGGCCTCGTGCCCCTCTTTGGCCCACGCCACGACCTGCTGGTCGCTGGCGCTCGTCAGGTGACTCGGCCTATCTTTCGCGCCTATGACGCCGTCTCCTGCGTCCGAAGTGATCGCGCCCGAGAGTCCCGCCGCGAAGCGGTCCTACGTGCGCGGGATGTTCTCCGCCATCGCCCCCCGCTACGACCTGCTCAACCACCTGCTCAGCCTCAACATCGACCGCCGCTGGCGCCGCCGGGCTGTGGACCGGCTCGGCTGGGAGGCGAAGCCGGACGGCGTCTATCTCGACCTCTGCGCCGGCACCATGGACCTCGCCGCGGAGCTGGCGCGCCGCGCGGGGTTTTGCGGCCGGGTGGTCGGCGCCGACTTCGCGCTACCGATGCTCGCGCGGGGCAAAGCAAAGGCGGCGCGCACCGTCCCCGTCGCCGCCGACGCCCTGGAGCTGCCGTTTCCCGACGCCGCCTTCGATGGCGCGTTCGTGGGGTTCGGCGTCCGCAACCTCGCGGACCTGGATGCCGGGTTGCGCGAAGCCGCCCGCGTGCTGAAGCCGGGGGCGCGCTTCGTGATCCTCGAGTTCACCACCCCGCGGTTCGCACCGCTGCGCGCGGCCTACCTCTTCTATTTCCGGCGGGTGGTGCCCGCCATCGGCCGCGCGGTCTCGAAACATAGGGACGCCTACACCTACCTGCCAGAGTCCGTGCTCGATTTCCCCGAGCCCGAGACGCTCGTGCAGCGGCTCGCCGCCGCCGGCTTCTCGGGTGTCGGCGTCGAGCGGCTCACCGGCGGGATCTGTGCCATCCACCATGGCACTCGATAACCTGCGCGCCTTCCTCGGCGCCATCGATGCGAACGGCGACCTCGTCCGCGTCGGCCGCGCCATCTCTGTGGACAAGGAGCTGACCGAGATCGCCGATCGCTGCATGAAGTCGCCCGGCGGTGGGCCGGCGCTCCTGTTCGAGCATCCCACGCTGCAACGGGGCGGCGTCTCGCGGTTTCCGGTCGCGGTCAACCTGTTCGGTTCCGAGCAGCGGATGGCACTGGCTCTGGGCGTCACACACCTGGACGAGATCGGAGACCGGATCGCGGACCTGCTCAACCTCAAGGTGCCCGAGGGGTTGTTCGGGAAGCTCGCGATGCTGCCGAAGCTCGCCGAGGTGGCCAGGTTTCCACCCAAGACGGTAGGGGGGAGGCCGCCGTGCCAGGACACCGTGATTCGGGAGCAGGACCTGGACCTATCCCAGTTCCCGGTCCCGGTCTGCTGGCCGCAGGACGGCGGGCCGTACATCACGCTGCCCGGCGTGATCACGCGCGATCCGACGACGGGCGTGCGCAACGTGGGGATGTACCGGATTCAGGTGATCGGCCGCAACGAAGTCGCGATGCACTGGCAGCGCCACAAGGTGGGGGCGGCGCACTGGCGCGAGATGGCCGAGCGGCGTGAGACGATGCCCGTGGCGATCGCGCTGGGGGGCGATCCCGCGAGCATTTACGCCGCCTCCGCGCCGCTGCCGCCCGCAATCGACGAGTTCCTGTTCGCCGGGTTCTTGCGCAGGGCACCGGTGCGGCTCGCCAAAGCGGTGACGTCGGACCTCGAGGTGCCCGCCGAGGCGGAGGTCGTGCTGGAAGGGTACGTCGACCCGCGCGAGGCGCTGGTGCTCGAAGGCCCGTTCGGCGACCACACCGGGTTCTATTCGCTCGCCGACTACTACCCGAAGGTCCATATCACCGCGATCACGATGCGCAGCGAGCCGATCTGGCCGCACACCATCGTCGGTCGCCCGCCGATGGAGGACTACTACCTCGGGCACGCTACGGAGCGGATCTTCCTGCCGTTGCTGAAGCTCACGCTGCCCGAGATCGTGGACCTCCACATGCCCGCCGAGGGGATCTTCCACAACCTGGTGTTCGTGAGCATCGACAAGCAGTATCCCGGGCAGGCGTACAAGGTGATGAACGGGCTGTGGGGGCAGGGGCTGATGAGCCTTGCCAAGGTGATCGTGGTGGTGGATAAGGACGTCAGCGTGCGTGACCCGCGCGAAGCGTGGTGGGTGGCGCTGAACCATATCGATCCCGAGCGGGACGTACGGTTCACCCGTGGCCCCATCGACGTGCTGGACCATGCCAGCCGCGGCTTCACCTTCGGCTCGAAGATGGGGATCGACGGCACCCGGAAATGGAAAGAGGAGGGGTTCACCCGCGAGTGGCCCGACAAGATCGAGATGGACGAGGAGACGAAGCGGCGCGTGGATGCCATGTGGAAGGAGCTCGGGATTGACCTCTAACGGCGTCCGACCGTCCGGCCGTGAAGGGCAGACCTTCGCGGGGCAGTCGCTCCTCGTTCGCTACGCGAACTTCGTCAAGCTGCCGCACACGGTATTCGCCCTGCCGTTCGCGCTGCTTGGGGTCGTGGCCGCGTCGTGGCGGTATCCGGTCACTTGGCGCCTCGTCGGGCTCGTGGTGCTGGCGTTTACGGCCGCGCGGTTCGTCGCCATGGGCTTCAACCGCATCGCCGATCGGGACTTGGACGCGAAAAACCCGCGCACCCGGGCGCGGGAGCTGCCGGCGGGGAAGCTGACGCTCGGGCAGGCGTGGGGGGCGGTCATCGTCGCCGCGGCCCTGTTCCTGTGGGCCGCGCACGAGCTGAACCCCCTCTGCTTCCGGCTGGCGCCGCTGGCCCTCGCGTGGGTGACCGCCTACAGCTACACCAAGCGCTTCACCCACTGGTCGCACCTGTGGCTGGGGATGTCGCTGGCCATCGCGCCGGCCGGCGGATATCTCGCAGTCGCCGGGGTGTGGAGCGAGCCGGCGTGGCTGCTGTTCGTGATCGCCGCGGCCGTGGCGTGCTGGGTGGCGGGGTTCGACGTCTTCTATGCCCTGCAGGATGAGACCTTCGACCGCGTCTTCGGGCTCCGCTCGGCGGTGGTGCGGCTCGGCGCGGCGGGGAGCATCTTCTTCGCCAGGACCCTGCACGGGCTGGCGATCCTGGCGCTGGTCGGATTCGGGCTCGGCGCGGGGCTGGGCTGGCCGTACTTCGCGGGCGTGGTCCTCGGCGCAGGCATCATCGCCTGGGAACACCAGCTCGTGAAACCGGGGGACCTGTCGCGACTCGACGCTGCGTTCTTCAACGCGAACGGCCTCGTCAGCATCGTCGTGTTCCTCGGCGCGTTGGTGGATCGGATGCTTTGACAATGCGGAATGCGGAATGCGGAGTGCGGAATGACTAGGAGAGCTCGTGCACCGGGGGGCCGGAAGGGCACGCCGGCGGATCGAACTCCCCGTTCGATTCCGCATTCCGCATTCCGCACTCCGCACTCGCCGGCACCTCCCCGCCCACCCGCGCACCCCAAGCGCAGCCCAACGCCGAACCGCCGCGGGCGTTAGTGAGCCAGCCCCCCGTCGTGTTCGCGATCACCGGCGCCTCCGGCGCCCCCTACGGCGTGCGCTTGCTCCAGGTGCTGGCCACGAATCACGTGCCCACGTGGCTGATGATATCCTCCCACGGCTGGCGGCTCATCGAGGAGGAGTGCGGAATCAAGGACGACTCCGGTCTCAAACGGGCGACGGGCGGCGACTGGTCGAGCGTCACCGTCTTCGATGACAAGGATCGCGGCGCGCAGCCGGCGTCGGGGTCTGCCAAGACCGCAGGGATGGTGATCTGCCCCTGCTCGATGGGCACCGTCGCGGCGATCGCGCACGGCACGAGCCGCTCGCTAATCGAGCGCGCCGCGGACGTGGTGCTCAAGGAGCGCCGCAAGCTGATCCTGGTGCCGCGAGAGACACCCCTGTCGCTCGTGCATCTGCGCAGCCTAACCCTCGCCACAGAGGCCGGCGCCGTGGTCATGCCGGCCGCGCCGGGATTTTACCACAAACCCCAGAAGGTGAGCGACCTCATCGACTTCGTCGTCCAGCGCGTGCTCGACCACCTCGGCCTCGAGATCGAGATCGCGCGGAGGTGGGAGGGCTGAAGGTCACATTGCACGACGCCACAACGCCACGACGCCACGAGTGAGTCGTCCGGATGCGAATCGGAGTGATCGCCGACACACACGGGCTGCTGCGCCCTGAAGTGTTCGACGTCTTCAAGGAGGTCGACCACATCCTGCACGCGGGGGATGTGGGGAAGTGGGCCGTGGTCGCCGACTTGGAAGCCTTGGCGCGCGTGACGGCGGTCTACGGCAACCTGGATGATGTGGAGCTACGGCAGAAGCTCCCGCAGGTAGCTGCGCTGCAGCTCGACGGCTTCGACATCGTCGTCACCCACGGCGACCAATTCGGCTCGCCCACGCCCGCCGCCCTCCATGCCGCGTTTCCCGCGGCCGAGATCATCGTCTACGGCCACACCCACCGGCCGCTGCTGGAGCTGGTAGACCGTACGGTCACCGTGATGAACCCTGGCGGGGCTGGGCCGCGGCGGTTCGGGCTGGCGCCGAGCGTGGGCATCATGGAGCTGGAGCCGGGGATTCCGCCGCGCGCGCGGATAGTGAACCTAGGGGCTAAGGGGCTAAGGGGCTAAGTCATCACCATCACACGCATAGCCGCTTAGCCTCTTAGCCACTCACTCACCGCTTGATGGAGTCTACGGGCAAGATCGTCACCGCTACGATCTCCGACAGCGGCTTGTCGAACGCCGACGGCTTCCCAACCACCACGATCACCAGCTTGTCGGGGTGGAGATAGCGTTCGGCGACTTGCCGCACCTGGTCCGGGGTCACCGCCTGAATGCCGCGCAGATAGACGTCGAACCAGTTGGCTGGGAGCCCGTCCACGGCGTAGGCCAGCTGCTGGCCAACGATTTGCGCGGGGTTCTCGAAGCGGAACACGAAGCTGTTCGCCTCGTTGTCCTGGGCGAGCTTCACGTCCCGCGCGGTGACGGGCTCGGCGGCCATGGAGGCGATGACCGAGCGCATCAGGCTGATGCCCGCCAGCGTCTTCTCGGCGCGGATCTGCGCGCCGGCGAAGAACAGGTCCTCGCGCTTCGTTTCCGCGGCCCAGGCGCTGAAGGCGCTGTAGGCGAAGCCGGAGTCGCTGCGCACGCGGCCGAGGAGTCGTGACGTGAAGGCGCTGCCGCCCAGCAGGAAGTCCGTCACCCGGGTCGCAAAATAGTCAGGCGTGTCGCCGACCCGGATCCCGCCCGCGTGGCCCATCCGGATGTTCGTCTGGTTCACGTCCTTCTCGACCAGCACCAGCTTGGGGCCCTGGGCATAGGTGACGGGCGGGACGTCGCGCAGGCCAGGCTTGCAGCGCCCCCACCCGCGGAACAGGCCCTCGAGCTTCGCGATGATCTGGCGCTCTTGGAAGTCGCCCGAGACGCCGATCAGGAAATTCTGCGGGCAGTACAGCCGCTCCTGCGCCCAGCGGAACCGCTCCGGGGCGAAGCCCGCGATCTCCCACGGCGTCACGAGGGTGCGGCCCAAGGGGTGGTCCCCCAGCATGACCTGGCTCCAGGCACGGCCGAGCACCGAGCCCGGCGTGTCGTTGCGCCGGCGCCAGGCTTCCTCCTGCTGGGCGGCGGTGATGCGCACGCGTGAGGAGTCATTCCGCGGAGTGCGCATCATCTCGAAACCGAGGTCGAGCAGCTGGTTGGTGTAGCGCGACAGCCCCGACATCGAGGCCGTGCTCTGCTCGTTGCCAGTCGAGAAGTTGATGTTGAGCGCGTAGAAGGCGATCAGCTTGTCCACCGAGTCCGGCGCGAGCCGCACGGTCCCCCCGGTGCGGAGCAGGCCGTCCGCCTGCCAGCCGATGCCCCAGAGCGAATCGGGCAGGTGCGCCACTCCCGCCCGCGACACGAGCTGCACGCTGATGGTGGGCAGGGTGTGATCCTCCAGCAGATAGACCGGCACCCCGTTCGACAGGGTAACCTTCTTCGGCTGCGGCGGGTTGAACCGGAGCGGCCGGAACTGCAGGGCCTGGATCTTGGCCCGGATGTCTGCCGGGGCTTGAGCCCCGGCGCCGGGCAGGACCGCGAGGAGCAGGGCTCCGAGGCAGAGGCGCGCGCGCATCAGTCGTTCCCTCCCGTGGCGGGCTTGGGCGGGCGCACAAGTGTGGCGACCGTCCGGTTGCTCGGGTTGAAGTACGTCTTCGCCACCCGCTGTACGTCGGCGGCGGTGACGCGGGTGAGGGCGGCCTGATCGCGGAACGTCTCGCGCCAGTCGTGCCACAGCGCCTCGCTGTTCGACAGCTGGAAAGCGAGGCCGAAGTTCGATTGCAACCGCTGGATGCCGGCGGCCTCCACCTGGTTGCGCACGCGCTGCAGCTCTTCGTCCGTCGGCGGCTCGCGCTGGATGCGGTCCAGCTCCTCGTACACCGCGGTCTCGATCTCCTGCGTCGCGTGCGGGGCGATGGGAACCCCCTGGAAGGTGAAGAGCCGCGGGTACAGGCTCCCGGGGGCCTGGAACGACCCGATCGAGGTCGCCACCCGGTCGCGGATCACGAGCCGCTGGAACAGGCGCGAGGTCCGCCCCCCGGTGAGGACCTGCGCCAGCACCGCCAGTGCCGGTGCGTCGGGGTGCCGGGTGCTCGGTACGTGATAGCCGATCAGCAGCTGGGGGTTGGCGTCGAACTCGACGTTGATGCGCCGCTCGCCGCGCTGGGGCGGCTCCTGCGTCACCACGGGGCGGTGCGGCTGGCCGGCGGGGATGTCGGCGAAGAAGCGCGTGGTCCTGGCCTTCATGCTGTCCACGTTGATGTCGCCCACGATCGCGACGACGGCGTTATTGGGTCCGTAGAAGCGGCGGAAGTACTCGATGGCCGAGTTGCGGCTCACCGCCTGGATCTCGCTCGCCAACCCGACCACCGGCCGGCCGTAGGGGTGGGCGCGGAAGGCCGCCTGGAGGTACTCCTCGAACAGCAAGCCGGACGGCTGGTTTTCGGTGCGCAGCCGCCGCTCTTCCATCACGACGTCGCGCTCCGAGTAAAACTCGCGCAGCACCGGGTCGCGCAGCCGGTCGCTCTCCAGAATGAACCACAGCTCGGCCCGGTTCGCGGGCAGCGAGAAGTAGTAGTTGGTCACGTCGCTCGACGTGCTGGCGTTGAGCCCGACAGCGCCGTTCTCGGTGAGGATCCGGTCCAGCTCGTTGCTGATCACGTAGGCCCTGGCCGAATCTTCGAGCTGCTTCAACCGGTCGCGCAGCCGTCGCAGCTCGGCGCTGTCGGTCAGGGCGCCCTTGCGGAACTCGGCGGTGAACGAATCCGCCACCGCGTCGATGCGCGGGAAGAGCGCCTGCTCGGCGGCGGAGTTGTTGGTGCCGATCGAGCGCGTGCCCTTGAACAGCATGTGCTCGAACAGGTGCGCCGTACCCGAGATCCCCGTCCACTCGTCTACGCCGCCCGCGCGGAAGTGCGTGACGAACGACACGGTCGGGGCGCCCGCGCGGCGGAGCAGCAGAAACGTCATGCCGTTCGGGAGCACGTGCTTGATGACGGAGAGGCGCTCGCCCGGGGACGTGTCCCGCTGCTGCCCGGACAGCACACCAACCGCCGCCGCGACGAACGCTGCGATGCAGGCCAACTTCCTCATACGAGACCTTTGACTCTGGGGAAACCTTAACTTATCCCCTCGGCGCCGTCGTGCAAACAGCTATCGCTGGCAGTACGCACAGAAGGTCGTCGCGCGCAGGTCGATCGCGTGCGTCGTCACCAGTCTCCGTCCGCAGCGAACGCACGGCTCGCCACCCCGGCCGTACACCTTCAGTTCGAACTGAAACCGGCCGGGCTCGCCGGTGCCGCTGCGGTAGTCGCGGACCGTGGTGCCGGAGGCGTCCACCGCCCGGGCGAGGACGCCGGTGACGGCTTCGTGCAGCCGCGCGAACTCGTCGAGCGAGAGCCTGCTCGTGGGCTTCGACGGGTCGACCCTCGCCTCGAACAGCGCCTCGTTCGCGTAGATGTTACCGATGCCCGCGATGCGGCGCTGGTCCATGATGGCCTTCTTGACCGCCACGCGGGTCCCCTTTAACCGCTCGGCGAACACAAACGGGGTGAACGTCTCCTCGAGCGGCTCGGGACCGATCCGGCTCGTGTAGGCCGCCCAGCCCCGCTCGTCAAGGAGCCACACGGTCCCGAGTCGGCGCACGTCCCGGTAGATGAAGCGGCGGCCATCTTCGATGGTGCAGGTGAGCACCGCGTACCTCGCTTCGTCGCGGGTGAGCGGGCGGTCGTACACGACGAGAGAGCCGGTCATCCGCGGCTGAACGATCAGCCGGTGGCCGCTCGCCAACCGGAAGACCGCGTGCTTGGCGCGGCGGGTGACCTCTTCGAAGGCGTTGCCCGTGAGCGTGCGGACGAGTCGCGGCTTCGAGACGCGACGCAACACGTCGGTCTTGGCGAGCCGGACGCGCGCGATACGGTAGCCTTCGAGCCGGGGGGCGAGCTCCCGGACGATCGTTTCGACTTCAGGGAGCTCGGGCACGCTCGATTTCCCGGCGCCCGATGTCCCGGCGGTAGACCTTCCCCTCGAAGGCGATGCGCTGGCACGCGGCGGCGCTGCGCTCCGCCGCCTCGGCGACGCTGGCTCCGAACGCCGTCACGTTGAGCACCCGGCCGCCGCTCACCCGGAGGGTGCCCGCGTCGTCCCGTTTGGTGCCCGCATGGAACACGACGATCTGGGGGCCCAGGTCCTCGGGGATCGCGATCGCCGCTCCGGTCTCGGGTTGCCCCGGATAGCCGCGCGCCGCGAGCACCGTGGTGACCGCGGCGGCGGTCGGCGCGAGCACGCGCTCGGCCGGTTTCCAGGTGTTCGCGGCGATCGCCGCCAGGTGCGTCGCCGCGCCGCGCGGCAAGACCGGCAGGACCACCTGCGCTTCCGGATCACCGAAGCGGCAGTTGAACTCCAGCACGGTGGGGACGCCCAGCGGCGACACCATCAACCCCGCGTACAAGACGCCCTGGTAGGGCGCGCCCCGGGCGGCCATGGCGCGGAGCGTCGGCTCGAGCACGTCGCATCGCACCCGCTCGAGCAGACCCGGGGTCGTCAGGCCCACCGGGGTGTAGGCGCCCATCCCGCCCGTGTTCGGGCCGGTATCGCCTTCGCCCAGCCGCTTGTGGTCCTGGGCCGGGGGCAAGATCAGCGTCCGCTCCCCGTCGGTCAGCGCCAGCACCGACAGCTCTTCCCCGTTGAGAAACTCCTCGACCACGATCTCGCGGCCCGCGTCGCCCAGCTTCCCTTCCTGGAGGAAGGCCCGCGCCGTCGCCGCGGCGTCCGCGCGCGTGGCGCACACAACGGCGCCTTTGCCGCCCGCGAGGCCCGAGGCCTTCACGACGAGCGGTTCCGGGCGCGCGCCGATGTACGCTAGGGCGGCGGCGAGGTCGGTGAAGGTTCGGCCCGCGGCGGTGGGGACGCCGGCCTGCGTCATGATCTCTTTGGCGAACGCTTTGGACGATTCGAGCCGCGCGGCGGCGGCGCTCGGGCCGAAGACGGGGATGCCCGCCGCGCGCAGCCGGTCGGCGAGGCCCAGGGCGAGCGGCGCCTCGGGGCCGACCACGACCAGGTTGATACGTTGCGCGCGCGCCGCACGGACGAGCTCGTCCACGGCGGTGGCGGTAATGGGGAGATTGGTGCCGAGGTGGGCGGTGCCGGGGTTGCCTGGGGCCGCGAGGATCGTCGTGTCGGGGGCGTCGCGTCGTAGTGCCCAGCAGAGCGCGTGCTCGCGTCCGCCCCCGCCGACGACGAGGACTCTCACTTCTTCTTCAGGGCGTCCGAGAAGGCCTGGGCGGCCCGCTTGGCAGTGTCGACGACGTCCTGCACCGCCGCTTTCGCTTCCTTCATATAGTGGTCGCGCGCCTCGTCGATGTCCTGCTCGAGCGGCCGGCTCTCGGCCTCGGGCCCGCGCTTCGCGTACTCGCCGCGCAGCACGCGGTCGTAGTGCCCGGCCTCGATCCAGCGCTGCAGCTCGGCGGCGCGTAGCGTGTTGAACGGGTGCGACTGGCCGAGCGTGTTGAGGATCTTGAAGACGCGGTCCATCGCGCCGCCGGTCTCCTCGTACTCTTTCGCTTGGACGAGGAAGGCGTTGAGATCCATCTCCTTCATGTCGCCGCCGCCCGCCATCTTGAGGAACATGCGAAGCGACGCCGGCGGGTCCTGGCTCGCCAGCAGCCCGGCGCGGTCGGAGGAGAGCTCGCTCTTGCGGTACCACTCGAGCAGTGCCAGCTGGATGGGGAGCAGCACGATGCCGGCGAGGAAGGGGAGGAACCCGAGGCTCACGTTGAGGATGAGCACGAGGATGGTGTGGTACAGCGCGTGGCCGCTCATCACGTGACCCAGCTCGTGGCCGAGCAGCGCACGCATCTCGTCGTCGTCGAGCAAGTTCAGGGCGCCGGAGTTGATCACGATGAAGGGCCGCTCCATCCCGAAGGCGCCGGCGTTGACGAACGGGGTCTGGGAAACGAACAGCTCCGGCCTGGGCTCCCAGTCCATGGACGTGAGCACGTCCGTGTACAGGGCGTTGAGCTTCGGGAACTGGGTGGGCCCCACGCGCACGGCGTTGGCCTGGAACAGGAGCCGGATGCCGCGCTCGCCGAAGAAGCCGACGATCTTCTTCACCACTTGGTCGAAGCCGGGCACCGCGCGCAGCGCCTGGAGCGCGGCGCGGTCGGCGGGGTGCTCCCAGGTGACGGGAGCGATCTGCGTGAGAATCTTGCGGGGCCGCTGGGTGGGCAGGCCCGGGGCTTCGGTCATACGGTCCTCCCTGGGGGTAGGGTGTCCCTACGCCTCGTCAGGACTGAAGTTTCGGAATGCGACATCACGCCTCCGCCAGCGCCTGGTCGATGTCTGCCATCAGGTCCTCGACGTCCTCGATCCCCACCGACAGGCGGACGAGGCTATCGGTGAGTCCCATGGCTGCGCGCATCTCGGGTGGCACGCTCGCGTGCGTCATCGAGGCGGGGTGGCCGACCAGGCTCTCCACACCCCCCAGCGACTCCGCGAGCGCGAAGATGCGCGTGCGCTCTACGAACCGCTTCGCCCGTTCCACTGAGCCCAGCTCGATGCTGATCATCCCGCCGAACCCGCTCATCTGGCGGCAGGCGAGGTCGTGCTGCGGATGGGAAGGGAGTCCGGGATAGTAGACCGTCTGCACCTTGGGGTGATGCGTGAGCCACTCGGCGATGCGGCGGCCGCTGGCGTCGTGCTGGCGCATCCGCAGCGCGAGGGTCTTGACGCCGCGCAGGGCGAGCCAACAGTCGAACGGGCCGGGCACCGCGCCGGACGAGTTCTGCAGGAAGCCGAGGCGCTCGGCGAGGTCGTCGCGATCGGTGACCAGCAGGCCGCCCACCATGTCGCTGTGGCCATTCAGGTATTTCGTGGTCGAGTGGAGCACGAGGTCGGCGCCGAGCTCGAGCGGCCGTTGGAAGCAGGGCGTGGCGAAGGTATTGTCGACGACGAACAGCGCCCCGGCTCGTTTCGCGATCTCGCCCGCCGCCTGGAGGTCGCAGAGCCGCATCATCGGATTCGTGGGTGTCTCGGCGTAGATCAGCTTCGTCAGCGGCGTCACGGCGGCGGCGATCTTCGACGTCTCGGCGGCGTCCACGAACGAGAACGTCATCCCCATGCGCGTCCAGACGTGGGTCATCTGCCGGTGCGTCCCGCCGTACACGTTTTCGCCGCTGACGACGTGGTCGCCCGCCGAGAGCAGCTTCATCACGGCGTCGAGGGCCGCGAGCCCCGAGCCGAAGGCGAAGCCGTGGCGGCCGCCCTCCAGGGCCGCCACGTTACGCTCCAGCGCCTCGCGGGTGGGATTCCGGGTCCGGGCGTACTCAAACCCCTTGTGTCGGCCCAGTCCTTCTTGGATGTACGTGGACGTCTGATAGATCGGCGTCATCACGGCGCCGGCGAGGGGGTCGGGGATCTGGCCGGCGTGGACCGCCCGGGTGCCGAGGCGGCGGGTCAGGTCCTGGTCGGACGTCCTGGTCATGGCGGGAACGTAAGGGCGCCTTTCGCGTCGAGCAAGCGACGCGTACGTTCTTGCGTATGCGGCCGCCTGACGTCACGACCTGCCTCGTGGTGGACGACGAGCCCCGGCTGCGGCGCGTGCTGGTCCGGCTGCTCGAGGGGGATGGGTTCATGTGCCGCGAGGCCGGGTCGGGGGTGGAAGCGCTGCGAGAGCTGGAGCGCGAGCCCGTGCCGCTGGTGATCTCCGACCTACGGATGCCGGAGATGGACGGTGTCTCCCTGCTGCGGGAGGTGGTCCACCGCTGGCCCGAGACGGCGGTCATCATGGTTACGGCCGTCGCCGAAGTCGAGAGCGCGGTCGCCTGCCTGCAGCTCGGCGCCCTCGATTACCTCGCCAAGCCGTTTCACCTCGACGAGGTTCGCGCGCGCGTCACCCAGGCCCTCGACAAGCGCCGCCTCATCCTCGAGAACAAGAGCTACCAGCTCCATCTCGAAGGGCGCGTGCAGGTGCAGGCCCGCCGCATCGAGGAGCTGTTTCTCGAGGGCGTGCACGCCCTGGTGCACGCGCTCGAGGCGAAGGACGCCTACACCCGCGGCCACTCGGTGCGCGTCGCGAACTACGCGGTCGGTATTGCGCGCGCCCTCGGGTTCGACGACGAGGCGGTCAACACCATTGCCCTGGGCGCCGAGCTCCACGACCTCGGGAAAATCGGCGTGAGCGAGGTCGTGCTGCACAAGGCGGGGAAGCTGAGCGACGCGGAGTACCTCCACATCATGGAGCACCCCGCCATCGGCGCCCGGATCCTCGGGCCCCTGCTCAAGGACGCCCCCATCGCCATCGCCATCGTCCGGTCGCACCACGAGCGGCTGGACGGGCGCGGCCTGCCCGACGGCCTGATGGGCGACGCGATCCCCGTGGAGGTGCGGGTGGTCAGCGTCGCCGACGCCTTCGACGCGATGACGAGCGAGCGGCCCTACCGGCCGGGGTTGCCGGTGGCCAGGGCGCTCCAGGAGCTGGAGCTGGGGCAGGGCATCCAGTTCGACGGGCGCGTAGTGGCGGCGTTCCAGCACGCTTTCCCCGAGGTGGCCGACCTGCCGATCCCGACCCCGGAGCCGCGGCCCCTCCGGCTGCCGGCCCGGGCCGTGGATGCGCGACGCGCCTGACGCGCGTCCGATTGACTCGGCTTCCCCCCCTCCCTACGTTGCCGCCATGTCCGACACCCTGATGGTCGGCGTGTCCGGCGTGCGCGGCATCGTGGGCACGGACCTCACGCCGGAAGTCATCGCGCGCTACGCCGCCGCCTTCGGCGCCTGGGCGAAGGCTGGGAGACGTGCTCGCCCGGTAGTGGTTCTTGGGCGGGATGCCCGGACTTCGGGACCGATGTTCTCCGCGGCCGCCACGGCGGGGCTCGTTTCCGTCGGCTGCGACGTGATCGACATCGGCCTCACGACCACGCCGACCGCGCAGCTCGCCGTCGAGCACCACCGCGCGGCGGGCGGCATCATCCTCACCGCGAGCCACAATCCGATCGAATGGAACGCCCTCAAGTTCGTCGGGCCCGATGGCATTTTTCTTGATGGGGCCGACGGGGCTCGCGTGCGCGAGTTGGCCGGGAACGCGGGTCCGCCGCGTGCCGACTACGCCGGGATCGGCCGCGTGCGCGCCGACGATTCCTCGGTGGAGCGCCATCTCCAGCAAGTGCTGAAGCTGCGGGCGCTTGACGTGCCCCGAATCCGGCGGCGGCGCTTCCGCGTCGCCCTCGACACGGTGCGCGGCGCGGGTGGCGCGATCATGCCGGCGCTGCTCGAGCGGTTGGGCTGCCGGATCGCGGCAATGAACGTCGAGACCGACGGCCGCTTCCCGCGGCCGCCGGAGCCCGTGCCGGAGCAGCTCGGCAAGCTCGGGCTCCTGGTACGGCGCTCCAAGGCCGACGTCGGAATCGCGGTGGACCCGGACGTGGACCGGCTGGCGATCGTGGACGAGCGCGGGGAGGCGATCGGAGAGGATTACACGCTGGCGTTCGCGGTGCGGGCAGTACTAGGCGGCCAGGCGGTTAGGCGGTTAGCGACGCGCCGGAAGCGACTGACCGCCAAACCGCCTAACCGCCCAATTGTGGTTTGCAACCTCTCCACCAGCCTTGTCGTGGAGGACGCCGCCCGCGACTGCGGCGCCGAGCTGGTGCGGACCCCGGTGGGCGAGGCGCACGTGGCACGGAAGATCGTCGAACTGCAGGCGCCGATCGGGGGCGAGGGCAACGGGGGCGTGATCCTCCCGGCGCTACACGTGGGGCGGGACGCGCCGCTGGCGGCGGCGCTGCTGCTGGAGCTCCTGGCGCGGGACGGACGGACCGTCGGCGAACTGGTGCGGATGTCGCCGCGGTACGCGATCGTGAAGGCGAAGGTGCCACGGAGGCCGGCGCTCGAGCCGGTCTACGCGGCGCTGCGGCGGCAATTCGCCGACGCGGTGGTGGACACGCAGGACGGACTGCGCCTCGCGTGGCGGGACCGGTGGCTGCACGTGCGGTCGTCGGGGACGGAACCGGTCATCCGGCTGATCGCGGAAGCGCCGACGGCCGGAGCGGCGGAGCGACTCGTGGACGAGGGACGGCGACTATGTGCGGCATCGTAGGCTACACCGGTCCCCGCCCGGCGGCGGCGCTGGTGCTCGAGGGACTGAAGCGGCTCGAATACCGGGGCTACGATTCGGCGGGGCTGGCGGTCGTGGACGGCGGCCGGATCGAGGTCCACAAAGCGGCCGGCAGGATCGCGGTGCTGGAGAAGGAGCTGACCGGGATGATGCCGGCAGGGCGCACGGCGATCGCCCACACCCGCTGGGCCACCCACGGCGTACCGAACACCACGAACGCTCACCCCCACACCGACTGCGGCGGCACGCTCGCGCTGGTCCACAACGGCATCATCGAGAACGCGGGCGTGTTGCGGCCCGCGCTGACCAAGCGCGGCCACGTGTTCCGCTCCGAGACCGACACCGAAGTGCTGGCGCACCTGGTCGAGGAGCTGCACGGCAAGGGCGCGAGCCTGGCCGACGCGGTGGCGGCCGCCCTGCAACAGGTGGAGGGGACCTACGGCATCGCGGTGATCTCGACCCGCGAGCCCGACACGGTGGTTGCGGCGCGCCACGGCTCACCGCTGCTGGTCGCGGTCGGCAACGGGGAGAACTTCATCGCCTCGGACGCCTCGGCGGTGCTCGCGCACACGCGGTCGGTGGTGTACCTGGACGACGGCGAGATCGCCGTCATCACGCCCGGGGATTACCGGATCCTCGACCTGTCGTCGGTGGAGAAGGACAAGACGGTGACCCAGGTGGACTGGGACCTGGCCACCATCGAGCGCGGCGGCCACCCGCACTTCATGCTGAAGGAGATCATGGAGCAGCCGGAGAGCCTGCGGAACACGCTGCGCGGCCGCCTGCTTGAGGACGAGGGCGACGTGCGGCTCGGCGGGCTGAACCTGAGCGACGCCGACCTGCTCCAGATCAACCGGATCGTCATCACTGCCTGCGGCACCTCGTGGCACGCAGCGCTGATCGGCGAGTACATGATGGAGGAGCTGGCGCGCATCCCGACGGAGGTCGAGTACGCCTCCGAGTTCCGCTACCGCAACCCGATCGTCGACGAGCGCACGCTGGTGGTGGGGATCTCGCAGTCGGGCGAGACCGCCGACACGCTGGCGGCGCTGCGCGAGGCGAAGCGGCGCGGCGCGCGCACCCTGGGCCTCGTGAACGTGGTCGGCTCGACCATCGCGCGCGAGGTGGACGGCGGGATCTACCTGCACGCGGGGCCCGAGATCGGGGTAGCCTCCACCAAGGCGTTCACGAGCCAGATCGCGGCACTCGCCCTGCTCACCCTCAAGATGGGGCGGCTGCGCGCACTCTCGATCCTGCAGGGGCGCGAGGTCGTGAAGGGGCTGGCGCGGCTCCCCGAGCTGGTGGAGCGGGTCCTGGCGAAGGCGCCGGAGGTGGAGCGGATCGCCGAGCGGCTGATCCGTGCGGGCAACGTCCTCTACCTGGGGCGCGGCTACAACTTCCCTGTGGCGCTCGAGGGCGCGCTCAAGCTGAAGGAGATCTCCTACGTCCACGCCGAGGGATACCCCGCGGCGGAGATGAAGCACGGCCCGATCGCGCTGATCGACGACCTGATGCCCGTGGTGTTCGTGGCGCCGAAGGACGCCGTGTACCAGAAGGTGGTCAGCAACGTCGAGGAGGTGAAGGCGCGCGGCGGTCGCGTGATCACGGTGGTCACCGAGGGCGACTCCGGTGTGGCGAAGCTCGCGGACCAGAAGATCGAGATTCCGGAGACCCTCGACTTGCTGACCCCCATTCTCACGGTCCTACCGCTCCAGCTCCTTGCCTATTACATGGCGGTGCGGCGGGGGTGCAATGTGGACCAGCCGCGGAACCTGGCCAAGTCGGTGACCGTGGAATGAGGACGGGGGTGCGGTGAGGGTGGTCCTGCAGCGGGTCTCGCGCGCCGCGGTGCGTGTCGACGGCCGCGTCACCGGCTCGATCGGGGTGGGGTATCTCGTGCTCGCCGGCTTCGCCCCCTCCGACACCGACGAACACCTCGCCTGGATGGCGGAGAAGATCCTCGGGCTGCGGCTGTTCGGGGACGCGGAGGGAAAGATGAACCGCGGGCTCGAGGAGGTGGGGGGTGGGGTGTTGGTCGTCTCTCAGTTCACGCTCTATGGCGACGCACGGAAGGGCCGGCGCCCCAGCTTCACCGACGCCGCGCCGCCTGAGATCGCGATTCCCCTGTACGAACGCTTCGTGGCGCTCCTTAAGGACAAGGGCGCGGGTCGCCCCGTGGAGACCGGCGCGTTCGGCGCGATGATGGAGGTCGAGCTGGTGAACGACGGGCCGGTCACGCTGCTGTTGGAGAGGCCGTGAGCCGTGCGTGGTGAGTCGTGAGTGAGTCCATCGTGCTGGCGAGCGGCTCCCCGCGCCGCAGACAGCTCCTCGAGATGCTGCGCATCCCCTTCACGGTCATCGTGCCCGACGTGGACGAGCACGTCCGGCCCGGGGAGTCGCCGGAACACTATGTCACACGGCTGTCGCGGGCAAAGGCCGAAGCCGTGGCGGCGCGCGCGCCCGCGGAGGTGATCCTCGCGGCCGACACGACAGTCGTGCTGGACGGCGTGATCTTCGGGAAGCCGGAGTCGCGGGCCGACGCGGTGGCGATGCTCTCGCGCTTGCAGGGACGCACGCACGAGGTGATGACGGCAGTCGCGGTGATGCGGGACGGCGAGCTGGCGCAGGCGTTCGATGTGTCGCGGGTGACCTTCCGGGCGGTAGACGAGGCGACGCTCGCGGCCTACGTGGCGACCGGGGAGCCGCTCGACAAGGCGGGGGCGTACGCAATTCAGGGGCTGGGCGCGCCGCTGATCGAGCGCGTCGACGGGGACTTCTTCGGGGTGATGGGGTTACCGCTGCGACTCGCGCTCGACCTGCTGGCGCGGTTCGGGCGCCCCTACCGCTTCACGCGGTAGACCGGGACCTTCTTCGCCTTCCCCTTCACCTGGACGGGCTCCAGGGCCTCGACCTTCGGCGGGTTCTTGAGGGCCTTGTAGAACGGCTCGGAGATCAGGATCTCGTTCGGGCCGGCCGAGGAGCAGAGCCGGCTCGCGGTGTTGACGGCGTCGCCGATCACGGTGTACTCGAGCCGGCGGTTCGAGCCGATGTTCCCCGCGAACACCTCGCCGAAGTTGATGCCCACCCCGATGGCCACGGCCTGGCGGCCTTGCGCTTTCCATTTGGCGTTCATCTGCTCGAGCGTCTCGAGCTGGTCGAGCGCGCACTGCATCGCGCGGTCGGCGTCGTCCTCGTGGGCGATGGGCGCGCCCCACAGCGCCATGATCGCGTCGCCCATGAACTTGTCGAGCGTGCCCGAGTGTTCGAAGACGATGTCCACCATCTCGGTGAAGTAGTCGGTCAGCAGCCCCGCAATCTCGTCGGGGTTCATCGTCTCCGACATCGGGGTGAAGCCGCGGATATCGGAGAAGAAGATCACCACCGGCCGCTTGGCGCCGCCCAGCTCGACCGCGCCCTCCTGCTGGGCGATTTGCGACGCGAGGTTGGGGGCGAAGTAGCGTTGGAAGTTCGATAGCACCAGCGCCTCGCGGCGAATGCGCTCGGAGAGCTGGGAGTTCTCGATCGCGACGGCGGTGAGTCCGCCGAAGGCGATGAGGAACTCGAGATCCTCGTCCGCGAACGAGTGGATGGCGGTCTGATTGTCGACGTAGAGGATGCCGAGGACCTTCTGGTCGGTGCCCATGAGGGGCGTGCACATGGCGCTGCGCACGCTCTGGATCAGGATCGACTTCCCCTTGAAGCGGTCGTCGGCGGCGGCGTTGTCGGAGAGGATGGCCACCCGGTCCTCCACCGCCTTGCGGGCGATCGACTGCGGGACGTGTTTGGCGGCGGAGGCGTCGCCGGTACGGCTGCGCGAGACGCGGGGGACGAGCTCCTTGGTCTTGTCGTCGAGCAGCAGGATGGAGACGCGGTCCACGCTCATGATCTGGAACGTGAAGTCCACGACCTTGTCGAGCAGGCGGTCGAGCTCCTGCTGCTTCGACAGCTCCTTCGAGATCTCGAGCAGCAGGGAGAGCTTCTTCTCGCGGCGTTCTTCCTGTGTTGGGGCCGAGACCTTGAGATGGGAGGCGCCCTGGGCCTTGGCCTCCACGATCGCGGGGACGCCCCCGGAGTTGCTCACCGGCAGCTGCCGCACGATGGTCGCCCCGGGGGGCTTGGGGCTCGTGAAATCGCTCTCGAGCGGCGGCACGACCTGGGGCCGGGGGGCGGGGGCCGCCACCTCGACCACCCGGAACGCCACCTTCCCGAAAGTGACGACGTCGTTCGGGCCCGCCTCCGCCTCGGTGACCCGGGCGCCGTTCAGAAAGGTGCCGTTGGAGGAGCCGAGATCCCTGACCCGTACGCCGCCGTCGGCCAGCGTGATCTCCGCGTGTTTGCGGGAGATCGTGGGGTCGTAGATGGGGACGTCGCTCGTGACGGCACGGCCCACGACGAGGGTGCGGCCGGGCTGGAGGTCGATCGATTGGTCGCCGGAGGTGGCGAGCAGCTTGAACACAGGCATGAAATATACTTCTCAATCCTGGGCCTTGGCGAGGGCGAGCGCTTGCAGCACGGCCCGGGCCTTGGCTTCCGTTTCGGCGAACTCGCGGACCGGGTCGCTGTCGGCCACGATGCCGGCCCCCGCCTGGACCACGACCCGCTCCTTCAGGACCAGCGCCGACCGGATGGCGATGGCGGTGTCGAGGCTCGCTGCCCCCCAGCCGACGTACCCGACCGCCCCGGCGTACGGGCCGCGGCGCTCGGGCTCGAGCGCATCGATGATCTCCATCGCCCGGACCTTGGGCGCGCCCGTGACCGTGCCGGCGGGGAAGCAAGCCTTGAACACATCCAGCGCGTCGTACCCCGCCCGCAAGGCGCCCCGCACCTCACTCACGAGGTGCTGGACGTGGGAGTAGCGCTCGATGGCGAGCAGGTCGGTGACGCGCACGCTGCCGTACTCCGCGACCCGCCCCACGTCGTTGCGTCCCAGGTCCACGAGCATCAGGTGCTCGGCGCGCTCCTTTTCGTCGGCGCGCAGCTCCTGCGCGAGCCGTTCATCGTCTTCCGGGGAGCCCCCGCGGGCCCGAGTCCCGGCGATCGGCCGGACCGTGACTTCGCCCCCCTCGACGCGCACCAGCACCTCGGGGGAGCTGCCGAGGAAGGTGAAGTCGTCGAGCGCGAGGTAAAAGAGATACGGGGCGGGGTTGAGGGCCCGGAGGTAGCGGTACAGCCGCAACGGGTCCACCGCCCCCGCTACCTCCTGGCGCCGCGACAGCACCGTCTGAAGGACGTCGCCCGCGGCGATGTACTCGCGGATCTTCGCGACGTCGCGCTCGAACGCCTCGCGCGCGTACCGCGAGGTGGTCGCGATGGGGGCCGGAGCGCCGGGCGGCGCGAGCGGCGCGAGGTGGTGTGTGGCGCCGAGCCGCGCGACCAGGCCGTCGAGCCGCGCGGCGGCCGCCTCGTAGGCCCGGCTCCGCTCGGCCACCGAGGCGCCGGGCGGCACTTCGACCGACGCGACCAGGACGGCCCGACCGAACAGGTTGTCGAGGATCACCACCGCGTCGGCGATCATCAGCACGGCGTCCGGGACACCGAGCGCGTCCGCGGGCGGATGCGGCAGGTGCTCGACCGTGCGGACCAGATCGTACCCGAAGTAGCCTACCGCGCCGCCCGTAAAGCGGGGCAGCCCGGGGACCGCCACGGGCGGCAGGGCGCGTAAGCGCGCCCCCAGGTGGTCGATTGGGTGCGCGGTCTCTCCCGCCGCCGTCCAACCCGTGTCCTTGGTCCAGCGCTCGATCGCGCGGCTGCCCCCGTGGTAGCGCCACACCTCCTTCGGCTCGGTCCCGAGAAAGGTGTACCGGGCCCAGCGCTCGCCCCCCACCACTGATTCGAGCAGGAAGCCGAACGGCGGCCGCGCGAGCTTGGCGTAGGCGGCGACCGGCGTGTCGGCGTCGAGCACCACCTCGCGCACCACGGGCACCACGCCGCCGCACTCCGCGCGGTGCAGGAAATCGGCCCGCGGGTCGGTCACTTGAGGGCGGCGATCAGGTGCGGGCCGGGCGCGTCGATGGCGCTGGCGATCGTGGACGGTGCGGTGTGCGCGCTGTTGCGCCCCGGGACCCACGACCCGGCGCTGCGCTCGTACCACAGAGCGAGGGCCTGCTCGAACGCCGCCGGAGTCGCATAGCGGGGGCTCTGGCTGTACACCGAGAGATCGCCGTACGTGGCGTACTGGACCGTCACGGTCGGCGTGTTGGAGAGGCGGAACAGGAGGTCCGCGGGCCCGAGGGTGAATCCGTAGGCGCCGGGGGCGACGGCGATCGTTACGGTGTAGTTGCAGCTGTCGCACACGGTGGCCCCGTTCGCGAACAGCACGCTGCGGGCCGTGAACTGGAACTCGGCGAACAGCGTCTGGGCCCCGTCGGTGTGGACGATCCGCACCGTGTTCAGCTGTTTGTTGCTCAGCAAACGGGTGGTCATGGCGGGCGGGTTGGCCGAATCGAGACGCGCGAGGGCGAGCAAGTCGGCCCGGGCGACGCCGCTCGGTCTCACGCCGTCGTCACTGCCGCAGGCCGCGGCGACCAGCGCCGCGCTTGCCGCGCTCAGCAGAGCCCGCGAGATTTGGTGGTGATGCGCCCGCTGCTGCTGGCCGTGCTCGCCGTGCTGTGGTCCCCCGTTCCTGCCGCCGCTCAGACGTGGAACACCGATCCAGCGCTCGCGCTCGCCCGGCGTGCCATCGAACGGCGCACCCGGACCACCGGCGACACGTCGCTGCACGACTACAGGACCCACGCGCACGGGTTTCTCTTTTTCCTCGGGCAATTCGGGGAAGGGTTGACGGAGCCGCCGCGGCTGGTCAAGACCGACCAGCTGGAGCTGGAAGTGTACTGGAAGGCCCCGCGCCTCAGCAAGCAACGCATCGTCGGATGGCGCGACCGCGCCGACCTGCCCACCGACATCAACTATCATCGCGACCACCTCGGCATCGTGCAGAACAACTTCGGACCCCTGATCCGCCTAGGCGAAGGCGACGAGGTTCGGGACGTGCCGCACCCCCTCGCGCCCCAGGGCCCCGACCTCTACGACTACGCCCTGGGCGACACCCTCGACATCACCTTGCCGCAGCGCAGCGTGCGCGTGGTGGAGCTCCGAGTGCGGCCGCGGGACTTCCGCCGACCGCGTCTGGTCGGTGCCCTCTACCTCGACCTGGCTACGGCCGAGCTGGTCCGCCTGGCCTTCAATTTTACCCCGGGCGCGTACGTCGATCCCCAGCTCGAAGACGTCAGCATCGTCCTCGAGAACGCCCTGTGGGAAGGCCGCTGGTGGCTGCCCTACCGCCAGGAGGTCGAGATCCGGCGTCGCGCCACCTGGCTCGACATTCCCGCCCGGGGGATCATCCGCGGCCGCTGGGAGATCGAGGGCTACGAGTTCAACCTCGGCTTGGTGGACCGCTGGTTCGCGGGCGAGGAGATCACCCCCCTGCCCAAGACGGAGCGCGATTCGTTCCCCTGGACCGTCCCGCTCGCCACCGCCCTGCAGGACATCGCGGAGCCCGTGCGCCGGAACGATCTCGAGGCCGTGCGGGCCCAGGTGGCGCGGATCGCGGGGCGGCGGGCCCTCAACGGCCTCAAGCCCCGCCGCCTGGGGGTGCGGCGCGTGAGCGACCTGGTCCATGCCAACCGCGTGGAGGGCGTAACCCTGGGCGGCGGGGTCGTCGTGCGCGGCGGCGACCGGCTCGAGCTGCGCGCGCTCGGCCGCTATGGTTTCGCCGACCGCCATCCGAAGGGGGCCGTGAGCGCGAGCGAGGCGGGGGGGCGCGGGGGGCTGGAGGCTGCCTTGTACACGGAGGTCCGGGACGTCGGGGACGTCCCGGTCATCGCGCCCCTCGTCAACTCGGTCGCGTCCCAGGAATTCGGGGACGACGCCGGCGATTACTTCCGCGCCGACGGCGGCCGGCTCGCCTACCGCCACGCCATCAGGGCGCGCGGCGAATGGAGCGCCGCTGTGGCGCGCGAACGGATCGCGACGCTCGCCGTCACGGCCGCGCCGGCGAGGGGCGCCTTCCGGCCCAACCCGGCGCTGGGAGGGTCCAGCCTCACCGCGCTCCAGCTCGCGGTGCGCCGCAAGAGTGAAGGCTTCGCCGTGCGGCGGGACCTGCACGTGGAGGTGGCGCTCGAGGGCGGCCGGCTCGACGGCGGGAACACGTACCTGCGGACTGCCGGGGCGGGTCACATCCTCCTTCCGGTGGGCGCAACGCGCCTGCTCGTGCGGGTGCAGGGAGGGATGGCGGGCGCGGGACTACCACGGCACCGCGCCTTCGTGCTCGGGGGTCGCGGCACAATGCTCGGCGACGGCTTCCGCAGCTGGGGCGGGCGGCGCGCCGCGCTGGCGCACGTCGAGTGGCGAGTACCGGTCACCACCTTCCGGATCCGCGCTGGCTCCTTCGCCACCGTGCCCGGGACCATCACCCTGGCGCCATACGCGGCCACGGGGTGGGCCGACCGGCCTGTGGCGGGGACGCCGTGGACGGCCACGCCCGGAGCGCGCGTGACGCTGGGCCTGGGACTTGAATGGCTCGGGGTCTTCCGCTTCGAGACGGGGGTGGGGCTTGAGAGCCGGCGCGCGCGCTTCACGTTTGATGTCACGCGCGATTTTTGGGGCATTCTGTGAAGGGGCCCTAGGGTTATCTTACAGGACCGATGCCTGAATTCTCGTTTCCCGATGAATGGTTAACCGGCGCCCTGGAAAGGGTGCTCACGGCGGAGCAGCTGGCGGAGCTGCGCACCAGGGCCGATCCCGCTGCCACGCTCTGGGAAGCGGTGGTCGCGCAGCAGCTCGCCACCGACGAGCAGATTCTCAACGCCCTGTCCGACCGCTTCCGGCTCAAGCTCGCCGACCTCTCGCAGATCGATCCCGCGGCGAAGGACGCCATTCCCGAGCAGGTGGCGCGCCGCTACCGCCTGCTCCCCATCCGGCAGACCGACTCCTACCTCGAAGTCGCCACGGCGAATCCGTTCGACATCGACGCGGAGAAGACCCTCGCCTTCGCCACGGGGCGCGAGATCCGGATGCTCCTACTCGCGCCGTCCAAGATCGCGGAGAAGCTCGACGAGCTGTACCGGCCGGAAAAGGCGCTCGACAAGTTGCTGGAAGGGATGGGGGGCTCGACCGAGCTGGTCCAGCTGGAGGACCAGGCGCCGCCCGAAGAGCTGAACCTTGGCGCCGCGGAGGCGGAGGCGAGCCAGCGGCCGGTGGTGCGGCTCGTGGACCTGATCATCTCCGAGGGGATCTTGTCCCGGGCGAGCGACATCCACATCGAGTCCGAGGAGGGTGGGGTGGCGGTGCGCTACCGCATCGACGGGGTCTTACGCCAGGTGATGAAGATCCCGCGCGCGGCCGGGCTGCCGCTCATCTCGCGTATCAAGATCATTTCGTCGCTCGACATCGCCGACCGACTGCGGCCCCAAGATGGCCGCGCCCGCGTGGCGGTGAGCGGTCAGCCGATCGACCTGCGCGTCTCGACCCTCCCCGCCGCCCTGGGCGAGAAGGTCGTGATCCGGATCCTCGATTCGCGCGCGACGGTGAAATCGCTGGACGTGCTGGGGCTCGAGGCGATCGAGACCGAGCAGATCAAGCGGCTGCTCGAGAACCACGAGGGGATCATCCTTTGCACCGGCCCCACCGGTTCGGGAAAGACGACCACCCTTTACTCGGCGATCAACCAGATCAAGAGCGAGGGCGTCAACATCGTCACGGTCGAGGACCCGGTCGAGTACCGCATGGCGGGGATCGTCCAGGTGCAGGTCCAGGAGAAGGCCGGGCTGACGTTCGCCTCGGCGCTGCGCTCGATCCTGCGCCAGGACCCGAACGTGGTGCTCGTGGGCGAGATCCGCGACCGCGAGACGGCGCAGATCGCGGTGCAGGCGTCACTCACCGGCCACCTCGTGCTCTCCACCCTGCACACGAACGACGCTGCCAACGCCGTCACCCGCCTTATGGACATCGGCGTCGAGGCCTACAAGATCGCGGCGGCGCTCCGGGGGGTGATCGCCCAGCGGCTGATGCGCAAGCTCTGCCCGACATGCAAGGAAGTGTGGATGGAAGCCCCCCCGGAGCGGCTCAAGAAGTGGCTGCCGACGGGGACGCCGTTGTACCGAGCGGCGGGGTGTCCCGACTGTGCGATGACGGGCTACCGCGGCCGCTTCTGCATCATGGAGGTCCTGACCGTCACGCCGGAGGTGGAGCGGCGGGTTGCGGCGGGCGAGACCGCCGACAAGATCGCCCTCGCGGCGCGGCGCGGCGGGATGAAGACGCTGTGGGACTCGGGGCTCGCCCACGTCCTGAAGGGGGAGTCGAGCATCGACGAGTTGCTGCGCGTGGTGGACGTGCCCCAGGAAGAGGAAGTCGCGCCGCCGGCCACCAAGTTCCCCGAGTCTGCCCCCACGCGCCGTGCCGACGGCCAGCGCACCACTCCGGCGCCCCCCGCCCACCCGGTCCCCGACGTGTCGGTGCATTTCGAGCTGCTGGAGGAGTCCGAGAAGCCGCGCGCCTCCGGTCCGCACGGCCGCGGCGAGGCGCACAAAGTGTTGCTCGTGGACGACGAGGACAGCCTCCGCAAGGTGATGAAGGATCTGCTCGAGCGCGAAGGGTACCTCGTCACCGAGGCGCGCGACGGGGTCCAGGCGCTGGATCAGGTGGACCGGGTCGGCCCCGACATCATCGTGCTCGACCTCAACCTCCCCGGCCTCGACGGCTACGGCGTGCTGTCGCACCTGCGCTCGCGCCCCGCCACCGCGGGGATTCCCGTGATCGTCCTCACCGCCAAGGGGGACGAGGACAACGAGGTGCGGGTGTTCGAGCTCGGTGCTGATGACTTCCTGACCAAACCGTTCCGCGCACGCGCCCTGTCGGCACGGCTCGAGGCGGTGCTCGGCCGCCGCCGG
>JACOVF010000132.1 GCA_016177465.1 Gemmatimonadota bacterium | reverse complement strand
CCGCCCCCCCCCACCCCGCCGATCCTCCCCCAACCGCCGATCCAGCGCCACGCGGCGCTCGCCGCTCTCGCGTCGCTCGGGAGCCGGGCCGGGTCCGGGGCCGGGAATTGGCATGCTCCAATGTGCACTTCCCCCACCCGTTCAGCCACAGACAGGGCCTGCAACCCTTTTTCCCTCCGGCACGTCAAAGCTGTTGTACCCGTCCCCGGGACCCCTATGACTCCAGTCGCCGCCGTGCTTGCCGCCGTCTTGGCTCACCAGGCGTCCGGCTCCGGCCCCGACTCGGCTGGGTCGGGGAACCCCGCCGCGCCGTCGGCCATGACTGCCGCCGCGATCCGCGCCCAGCTGCCCCCGGTGATCGACGGCAAGGACGACGACGAGATCTGGCGCCTCGCCCCTGCGATCACCGGGTTCCGGGAGTTCACGCCGGTCGAGGACAAGGATCCGCGCTTCGCCACTGAGGCGAAGGTCGCCTACGACGCGCGCAACTTCTATGTCTTCATCCGCGCCTTCGACCCGCACCCTGACTCGATCCTCACGCTCCTCGCGCGCCGCGACGTGCGCACCGACTCCGACCACCTGAAGATCATCATCGACTCCTACCACGACCGCCGCACCGGCTACGAGTTCGCCGTGAACCCGGCGGGCGTGCGGCGCGACTACGCGATCTACAACGACTGGGAGGAGGATCAGGCCTGGGATGGGGTGTGGGAAGCGGCGACGCAGGTCGATTCGCTCGGCTGGACCGCGGAGTTCCGCATCCCGCTCTCGCAGCTGCGGTACGCCCCGGGGCAGAGCAACACGTTCGGCTTCGGGATCTGGCGCGACATCCAGCGGCACACTGAGCGGGTCAGCTGGCCGCTCTATCGCCCCTCGCAGGCCGGGCTCGCGTCCCAGCTGGGCCAGGTGACGGGGCTCGAGGGCCTCGCCACCCCCAGCCGGCTCGAGCTGGCGCCGTACGCGGTGGCGAAGAACGTGTCGCTACCGGCGGCCACGGGCTACGAGCGCGACCAGCAGTGGACCGCCGGCGCCGACCTCAAGTACGGCCTCACCTCGAACCTCACGGTGGACGCAACGGTGAACCCGGACTTCGGGCAGGTCGAGGCCGACCCGTCGGTCCTGAACCTCACGGCGTTCGAGACCTTCTTCCAGGAGCGGCGCCCGTTCTTCGTGGCGGGGAGCGGCATCTTCAGCTTCAACGTCAACTGCTCCCAGGTGAACTGCAACGGGGAAGGGCTGTTTTACTCGCGACGCATCGGCCGCTCGCCCCAGCTGGGCGGCGCGTACGGCGACGCCCGCTCTCCAACCGCTACCACGATCCTCGGCGCGGCGAAGCTCACCGGCCGCCTCCCGAACGGGCTGACCCTGGGGTTCCTCGACGCGGTGACGCGGCGCGAGGAGGGCACGCAGGACCGCACCATCGAGCCGACCACGAATTACGCCGCCGCGCGCGCCCAGCGGGACTTCCGCCGCGGCGAGACCGGCGTTGGGGTGATGCTCACTGCCGTCAACCGCTCCGTCGACCAGTGGACCGAGGACGTTCTGCGCCGTAGCGCGGTCGTCGGCGCGATGGACTTCCGGCACCGCTTCGCCCGCGGTCGCTACCAGCTCTCCGGCTCCATCGACATCAGCCGCGTGGCGGGCACGGCACGGGCGATCGCCGCCACCCAGCGCAGCGCGGTTCATTTCTACCAGCGCCCCGACGACGATCTCAGGTACGACTCCACCCGCACGTCGCTCACCGGTGACGCCGAGGAGATCTATTTCAGCAAGCTGGGGGGCGGGCTGATCCGCTTCGAGACGAGCTACCAGCGCCGCTCACCGGGGTTCGAGGTGAACGACATGGGCTTCCTGCTGCGCGCCGACCAGCAGAGCTGGAACAATTGGCTCGGGCTGCAGTTCACCAGGCCCGCGTGGATCTACCGGCGGGCGTTCTGGAACTTCAACTGGTGGCAGTACTGGACCGCGGGCGGCCTCGCCCTGGAGCGTGCGGCGAACACCAACGTGCACGCCCAGCTCAACAGCCGCTGGTGGGTCCACTGGGGTGGTACCCTGGGGCAGCTCGGGACGACGTTCTGTGACCGCTGTGCCCGTGGCGGGCCGGCTATTCGCCTCGATCGCAGCGTCTCGATGTGGGGCGGCGTGGAAGGCGACGACCGCCCCATCCTCCAACCCTCGCTGTGGATGAACTACTGGCGCGGCGACGGCGGGCGCTCGGAGTTCGTGAACGCCAGCCCGTACGTGCGGATGCGCGTCTCGAGCCGGTTCAACGCCTCGGTGGGGTTGAGCCTGTCGCGCAACCGCGACGACTCGCAGTGGTTCGGCAACTCCACCGACTCGGCGGGGACCACGCACTACACCTTCGCCCACCTGGAACAGAAAACCGCCTCGCTCAGCTGGCGAATGGACTACACGCTGACCACGAACCTGTCCTTCCAGTTGTATGCGTCGCCGTTCGTGAGCAAGGGGCAGTACTCCAACGTGCGCGAGCTGGCGAATCCGCGCGCCGCCTCGTACACGGCGCGGTTCCAGCCCTACGGCGCCCCAGGTAACGCTGGCGGGTTCAACTTCAAGCAGTTCCGCTCCAACCTTGTGCTGCGGTGGGAGTATCGTCCCGGCTCGACGCTGTTCGTGGTCTGGGGTCAGGCGCGCCAGGCGTTCGATCCGGCGATGGGGGCGGAGTCCTTCACCGGCGACTTCCGCGACCTGTTCGACGCCCACCCGAACAACAGCTTCCTGATCAAGGCGTCGTACTGGCTGAACTGGTAGGGACCAACCGACCCGGCCGCGAGCCCCCCCCCGGGGGTGAGCGGGTCTCCGGGATTCACCCCGGGCTTGCGCCCGGGGTTAGTTGTGCGCCCACTTTATTCGTGTGACCCCGCCTCGCGCCTCCCACCCCGCGCTCCTCCTGGCCGGACTCGCCGGCCTGGTGGCGTTCGCCTTCCTCTATAGGGTCGCCAACCCACAGGCGGCCGTCACGCTCCGGGTCAGCCGCACCCAGGCGGTGGACACGGCCGAGCGCTTCCTGGCCGAGCAGGGGGCGCCGCTCGCTGACCTGAAGCGGGCCGTGCAGTTCGAGGGAACCACGGTCGGGCTCGTGTTCCTGCAGCGCAGCGTCGGGCTCGCGGAGGCGAGCCGTTGGGCGCGCGAAGAGGTTCCGATCTGGTCGTGGAAGGCGCGCTGGTTCCAGCCGGAGCAGAAAGAGGAATGGCAGGTGCGGGTGGGGGTCGGCGGCGCGGTCGCCGGGTTCGCACACCTGGTGGATGAAGCGGCGCCCGGCGCCGATCTGCCCCAGGACTCCGCCCTGGCGCTCGCTCAGGACTTCCTGCGGCGCCGGGGCTGGGACCTGGCGGCGTTCGAGCGGGTCGAGGCCTCCAGCACCAAGCGGGACAAGCGCGCCGACCACCATTTCGCCTGGGATAAGCGGGCGCCGCGCGTGTCGTGGTTGGGGACGGCGGGGGCGACCGGCACGGGGACGGTGCGGCTTACCGTGGACGTGCAGGGCGACCGGGTGGGCGGTTACCGGCACTTTCTCAAGGTTCCAGAGGCGTTCCAGCGCGGGCTGGAGCAGACGCTGAGCCTGGGGCAGCTGCTCGCGGTCGCGAGCCTCGCGGCCACGTTCGTGCTCCTCGTGATCGCGCTGGCGCTCGCCATCGCGCGCCAGCGCAAGGGCGACGTGCGGTGGGGGCCTTCGCTGCGGCTCGCCGGGCTCATCACCCTGCTGTTCGTGGTGCAGGGGATGGCGCTGTGGCCGCGGCTCAAGTTCGCGTATCCCACCGAAATCCGGTGGGACGCCTATGTCGGCGTGGCCGTCATCGGGCTGCTCATCGCGGCGGTGCTCTATGGCGCGTGGGCGCTGTTCGCGACGGCCGCGGGCGAGTCGCTCGCGCGCGAGGCGTTCCCCAGGAGCCTTGCGGGCTTCCTCGAAGCGGCGCACGGCCGGCTGCTCACGCCTGCCGTCGCGCGCGCCAGTCTCGACGGCACCGCCCTGGGCTTCTTCTTCCTCGGCTATCTCGTCGTGTTCTACGTGATCGCGCAGCGGTACTTCGGCGCCTGGCTCCCGGCCGAGGGGCCGTACTCGGAGATCTTCAACTCGGGCATCCCGTTTCTGGCACCGCTCACGATCTCGGCCGTGGCGGCGGTCACCGAGGAGACGACGTACCGCCTGTTCGGCATTTCGCTCTTCAAGCGGTACGCGAAGTCCACCGCGGTCGCGCTACTGGTTCCCGCGGCCATCTGGGCGTTCGGGCACTCGAGCTACGCGGTGTTCCCGGTCTATCTGCGGGGGATCGAGCTGATCATCGGCGGCACGGTCCTGGGTTTGGCGTTCATCCGGCTGGGGCTGCTTGCGTGCATCTTCGCGCATTATCTGGTGGACGCGGTGTTGATCGGCATTCCGCTCTTGTCGGCAGGGAACCCCGCGTACACCGTGTCGGGGCTGGTCGTGATGGGGCTCGCCCTGCTGCCGGCGGCGCTAGGGCTGGTCGCGCGGCGGGCGGACACCGCGACCGCTAGCCCGGGGCTCTGAAGGCCCGCGCCACCACGAACTCGCCGGGGATCGCGTACTGGTCGCCGCGGCGGTACGGCTCGATAGAGGCGAGATACTCCGCGAACGCGTCCTCACGCGTGCGCTGGTCGAAGCGGGAATAGGCCATGGCCACGGGACCGCCGGCGAACGCGGCGCCGCACGCCTCCTCCCCCGAGTCGTAGTGCAGGGTGGTCGCGATCCGGTCGACGGTCATATCGGTGAGGCCGGCCATCTCCATGGTGAGGCCCAGGCCGTCGCCCGTACCGAGCTGGAAGAACAACGGGCAGACCTCCGAGGCCACCCGCCGGTCCACGATGGGGAAGATCTCCGCCCAGCCGCAGCGGTCGCGCGCGCCCCACACGGCGACCGCCACGCGGCCCCCGAGCCGGAGCAGCCGGCGCATCTCCTGTAACGACTTGCGGGGATCGGGGAAGTACATCAGGCCGAGTGCGCAGAGCACGACGTCGAACGAGCCGTCGGGGAAGCGGAGATCCTCGGCGTCCATCCGCTCTGCGGTCACGTTCGCCACGCCGCGGGACGTCGCGGCCTGGCGCAGCCGCGCAACCATGACCTCGGAGATGTCGGTGCCGACGACCGCGCCGCGCGGACCCACGGCGGCGCCCGCCGGGAACGTCACCAGACCGGTGCCGCACGCCACGTCGAGCACCCGCTCACCGGGCGCGAGGGCCGCCAGCTCGAGGAGACGAGTTTGCGCCGGCTCGAGCTGGCGCGCCCAGCCCTGCTCGTAGTACGCCGCGGCCTTGTCCCAGCCGTACCGCTGCACCCGGCGCTGGAAACGGGCGTCCATCGCTACTTCGCGCCGGCCGTGATCCGGACCTCTCGCCTGACCGGCACCGCGCGGGTGAAGTCGTCGCGATACGAGCTGTACCTGTCCGCCGTATCCAGCACGCGGAGCACGTCGGCCTCGGGCGCCGTGCTCTCGACCCGCACGATGTAACGGACTGCGCTGTAGCCTGGTGGGACGTCGTCCGATACGCCGAGCTCGCCGCGCACGTCGTAGTCGGCCTGCACCTCGATCTCGAGCGCGTCGATCGGCACGCCGAGCCGGGCAGCCCACATCGCGTAGCCGATCGCGAGGCAGGAACCCAGCGCCGTTCGGCCGTAGATCCCGGGGTTGGGACCGGCGTTCGAGCCGCCGTACTTATCCGTCATCCCGACCACCAGCTTCCAGGGGCCCTCGCTCGCCTCGCACGCGAGCCCCGGCAGGAGCTTCACCTTGGTCGCCGCGGTGCCCTGGCCAACCGCCGGTCGCAGGGCCACGGCTTTCACATTGCGCTCCAACGCGGACCGGATCTTCTCGTCGCCTTCCATGGCGCAGCACCTCGAGCAATCGCAGAGGGGGATACTGCCTCGGAGATCGTACGTTGGCGAGCCGGAGGCGCACACGGCTCTATGG
>JACOVF010000131.1 GCA_016177465.1 Gemmatimonadota bacterium | reverse complement strand
TCTCCCGGCTTCACCGGGAACTCGCCCCCCGACTTGAGGCCGAGGTAGGGGAAGTCCCCGAGCCGCGCGTGATCGGTAACTCCTCGCCGCATTTGAGGCCCAGGTAGGGGAAGTCGCCCAGCGTCTCGTCGTAGTAGTAGCAGATGTAGGCGGGGGTGATCTCGTCGGTCGAGATGTTGTCCCGCAGCTTGATCGCCGACGTCCAATCGAGGTCCTTCCCCTCGAGCTGCTGGCGGACCAAGGCGGCGTCTTCGGCCAGGAACAGCACGCGCCCCTGGAGACGGACGGCGGGGGGCAACTTCGCCACGGGCCGGGCGAGGAGAGCGTCGAGCATGGCCCGAAATCTCACCCCTTGCCGGGTTTGCTTCAACCCGGTTTCCTTGCAGGCGCGTGATCACCCTCACCCTTGCCCTGCTTCAGGCCGCGCCGGTCACGAGCCGGACCGGCACATTCCAGAGCCCTCGCGTCATCGAAAGCTCGGGGGTCGCCGTCAGCCGCGCCCATCGCGGCGTGCTCTGGACCCATAACGATTCCGGCGACGGCCCCTACGTGTACGCCACCGACACCGCAGGCACCGACCGCGGGGCCCTGCTCGTCCCCGGCGCGGACGCCGTGGACTGGGAGGACATGGCGCTCGGGCCCTGCCCCAACGCCGCCGGGGACTGCCTCTACCTCGCCGACACCGGCGACAACCTGGAGCGGCGGCCCTCCGTCACGGTGTACGCGGTGGCCGAGCCGGCGCCGCCGGTTGCGCCCGCCGACACCCAGCGCACGACGGCCGCGCCGGCCGTGCTGCGGCTGCGCTACCCCGACGGGCCGCACGACGTCGAGGCGATCTTCGTTTCCTTCCGGGACGGGGCGCTCTACCTGGTGAGCAAGGGCCGCAGCGGGCCGATCCGCCTTTACCGCGTACCGCGCGCCGCATGGGGGGGCGACTCCACGGTGGTGGCGACCCAGGTGCAAGAGTTGCCGATCGTCCCCGACCGCGACGCCGGCCGCTGGGTCACCGGCGCCGCAATGCGCCGCGACGGCCGGCTCGTGGCGGTCCGCACCTATACCGATATCCATTTCTTCACGCCCACCGGCGGCGGGCGGCTGCTCCCGGCAGCACGCCCAGCGTGCGTGATCGGGGCGATCGAGGAGCAGGGAGAGGCAATCGACTTTCTCGACAACTCGACCCTCGTCCTGACGAGCGAGGCGTACCGCGCCCCCCGCGGAACGATTCACGCTGTGCAGTGTCCTTGAGCAGGCCAAACGAATTCTCCCAGGAGCGAAGCCGTAATGAGAACTCGGTGTCCCCTTGCTGTCGTGATGGTGGTCGCAGCCTGCAGCGGCCGAATGCCCGGGACTCCGGCGCCTGCCGAACCGCCACTGCCTGCGGTCAGCGCCCCAGCGATCGACGCCCATCTCCGCTACCTCGCGGACGACTTGCTCGAGGGCCGTGCCCCCGCAACGCGCGGGGGTGAGCTCGCCGCGCGCTACATTGCCGCCCAGTTCGCGGCGCTGGGGCTCGAGCCAGTGGCACCGAACGGGTCGTACTTCCAGCCGGTGTCGCTCGTGGGGATGACGCCATCGCCGACCCTGGTGTGGGGCACCAACGGCACGACGCGCGCCCTGCGCTACGGCGAGGACTTTGTCGCCTGGGCGGAACGCCCCGAGGCGCAGCTCGCGGCCGACGGCGGCGTTGTCTTCGTGGGCTACGGGATCGCCGCGCCCGAGTGGCGGTGGGACGACTACAAGGACGCGGACCTGCGTGGCAAGATCCTGCTGATGCTGGTCAATGATCCCGGTTTACAGGACACGACGGCGTTCCTCGGCCGCATCCTGACGTACTACGGTCGTTGGACCTACAAGCTCGAGGAGGCGGCGCGCCGCGGCGCCGCCGGCGCGATCCTCGTGCACACGACCGAGAGCGCGACCTACGGGTGGCCGGTGGTACGCGGGTCGTGGTCGGTGGAGCAGTTCAAGCTGGACCGCCCGCAGGCCCAGAGCCTCGCGTTCGCGGGTTGGGTGACGAGCGACGCCGCGCAGGGAGCGTTAGCACAGGCGGGGCTCGATTTCGATTCGCTGACGCGCGCCGCCGCTCGGCGTGACTTCCGGCCAGCCGCCACCGGGCTGCACGCCGTGGTCACGGTCTCCAGCCGCCTGCGGCGCGTGCAGTCAGCGAACGTGGTGGCGCGGCTGCCGGGCGCGGATCCCGCGCTGGCCGCACAGGCGGTGCTCATCACAGCACACTACGACCACAAGGGCATCGGCCCCGCGGTGGACGGTGACTCGATCTATAACGGCGCCGAGGACAATGCCTCGGGCGTCGCGGCGCTACTCGCGGCCGCCCAGGCACTGGCACAGGCGCCCCGGCCCAAGCGCAGCCTAATATTCATCGCTACCACCGCCGAGGAGAGCGGGCTGCTCGGCAGTGAGGCGTACGTGCGCGATCCGCTCATTCCGCTCGACCGGACCGCAGCGGTGCTTAACGTGGATGTCACCAACTTGCGCGGGGCCACGCGGGACATCGGGGCGCTGGGGACCGACCGCTCGACGCTCGGCCCGGTGTTCGACACGGCGGCGCGAGCCGAGTCGCTCGCCGTCGGGCACGAACCGGACGTGCGCGGCTCGTTTTTCCGCTCGGACCACTTTCCGTTTGCGCGCGTGGGCGTGCCCTCGCTCTCGATCCTACCGGGGCTCGATTTCGTGGGGCGGCCGGCCGGTTGGGGACAGCAGCAGAAGGACCTCTACAACAGCCAGCGTTATCACCAACCGAGCGACGAATACTCCCCGGCGTTCGACTACGAGGGGGCCGTGCAAGAGATCCGCGTGTTGATGCGGGTGGCCCTGACTGTGGCCGACGTCCTGACGATGCCGCAGTGGCTCCCGACCTCTGAGTTCAAGCGGCCCTGAAAAGCGAGGAGCTGCACTCTTGGGCATGCCGATAAGTCGGTGTTAGTAAAGGTGATAGATAGGACGTAACTGGGAGAGCGTCCCCCGGAGGCGAAGCGATTGCCTAACCGGAGGTGGGCGGGTAAGTTTGCGCCCGCTTTTTGGCAACAGTTTGCGACCGCCCCCTTCCCCCCGGAGCGAGCTTCTGGAATTACCCTCGTCGCACCGGCTGCCGCTCTCCTGGCTGCTCGAAGCCGCCAGTCCCCCGATCCAATACCGGGCCCTCGCCGAGGCCGCGCCCGAGTCGGCGCGCGACCCCGAGCGTCTGGCCGCCTTGAGGACGGCCGCAGCCGGCTGGAAGATGGCCCATGCTATCGCCCGCAAACAGAAGGACACGGGAATCTGGGGCGGGAGTCTCTTTGCCCCTGGCCCGAATAGGGCGTACGGCTGGAAGGAAGCCGGGACCGTATTCCAATACCGCCGCCTCCTGGAGATGGGCTGGTCTGCGGAAGAGCGGTGTTTCCGCATTGCGGACCGGTTCTTGTTCCGGCTCCTGTCGCGGGACGAGGATCCGGCTCTGCTGATGGAGTTCCAGCGCCCCGCCAAGGCCGACCACGCGCTCGGCCGGTGGGCACGGCAGATGGGCCGTGAGGCGGCGGCCGCCGCGCTGGCCCGTGCCGGGCGCGTAGACGACCCTCGGCTGCGGGGTACGGCGCACCGCGTGGCGAGCGACATCTCGCAATACCTACGGAGCGAGCTGGCCCAGAAGCCGTTCAAGAAGGCGTCCGGGAAGCCGGTGCTCGATCCGCTGGGCTACCCGCCGACGATCTTCGCGGTCGAGATGCTGGCGTTTCTGCCCACGGTGCAGCGGGAGCGCGCCGGGTTCCTCGAGCGGCTCGGGCATTTCTTCTCGGCTGCCGCGTCCCGCCGGGCCTTTTTCATCCAAGCGGGCAAGAGGTTTTTGCCGCCCCTGTTCGAGGTGCTGGGCGATCCGCTCCGGGCCGACGCACAGGGCAGGGTCACCGACATCCCGTTCGCCGTGTATTGGCTCGAACTCCTGGCCCGGCTCGGCCTGGTGCGCCAGATCCCCAGCGCGAGCCGCGTGTTGGCCCGCCTGCTGAGCGAATGCGACGAGCACGGGATCTGGAGCCCCAAGGCGCTGCGCGCCCTGCCCAAGTCCGCGCATCCAGTGATTGCGCACTATTTCCCGATCGAGGGCCCCGGCAAGAGCCCGGCGCAGCGCCAGACCGATGTCACTTTCCGTCTGGGGCTGATCGCGCGGATCATGGGAATTCCCATCGAGGCAATTTAGTAGTAGCGAGTTATACTACGTTGCGAGCCCAGAGCACGAAAGCTCCTCCTACTAGGCCAGCAGTTGCCATTCCGCTGAATCTGTAGTAGTAGTTGCTACTACAATGACCTCCATCAATCTCACGCCGTTCGGTTTCACCCCCACCGAATCCGTCGTCTATACCACCCTCCTGAGGCTCGGACCCTCCACCGGCTATGCCGTGGCGCAGGCCGCGCGGCTGGCGCGGGCCAACGCATACGGCGCCCTCGAGGGACTGGTCTCCCGAGGTGCGGCGGCCAAGACGGCTGGCCGCCCCGCCCGCTATCGCCCGGTCGACCCACAGGCGCTGATCGTTCAGCTAGCCACCGACCAGGGTGAGGCCCTCGACCGACTCGCACGTTCGCTGCGGGACGCCTCGCAGCCCACGGAGCCCTCCACCCGGGAGGTATCGGGCGCCCGGGCCGTTGCCAACCTGATCCTTCAGCTCGTGGCCCGGGCGGAGCGGAACGTGGAGGGCGTGCTCGCCGCCGAGTTGTGGCGCCCGACGGTGCCGGCCTGGCGCCGGGCCGCAGCCCGCGCCGCCCTGGGGCTTCGGATCGCCGGCGACGCCGGGGACACCGAGGGGCTGGCGGCGGGGGCTGTGGAGGCTGGGACACCCACTATCCTGGTCATCGACGGCAATCAGAGCGTGGTTGCGTCGGGCGCGGGAGAGGCGGTCACGGCCATTTGGAGCTCACACCCCGTCATCGTGACCGTGGCCCGGACGGCGCTGCGTAGCCTCTCATGAGAAGGCTCTTGCTGCTCGCGCTGCTGGCCACGGCTTGCCGCGCGAAGCCAATCCCCGGGACCGAGCGTTTTCCCGCCGGAACTCCGTTTCGCGCCCAGGAGCGACTGGTCGACGGCACACGTCTCCGGTTGATCGACTCCGGCCTAGGCACGCCCGTCATCTTCATCCACGGCCTTGGCGCCTCGATCTACTCGTGGCGCCTTCAGCTGAACCCGGTCGCGGCGGCGGGGTACCGCGTCATCGCGTTCGATAATCGGGGCTTCGGCTTTTCCGGGAAGCCGCAGGAGGGCTACGACAACGCGGCCTACACCCGGTTGGTGGTCGCTCTGATGGACTCGCTCGGGCTTGCCGACGCGGTGCTGGTCGGGCAGTCGATGGGCGGGGCGATCGCGCTCGAGGTGGCACTGCACTACCCCCAGCGGGTGCGGGGGCTCGTCCTTCTTGGCGCGGCGGGGCTCGGCGTCCGCTGGCCATTCGGCCTCAAGGTGGCGCACTGGCCGCTCGTGGGGCCCGTTCTCTCGGCGCTGCGCGGCCGCCGCTTCACCGAAAAGGTCCTCCGGTCCACCTATGGAGACCCCAGGAAGGTCACCCAGGACGACGTGGACCAGTACTACGCTCCCGTCACCGATCCCGGTTATGCCCGGGCCCTCCGCACCGTCCTGCTGGAGTTCCGGTTTGACGCCCTCGCCGACCGCCTGGCCGGTGTCCAGGCGCCGACTTTGGTGATCTGGGGCAGCCGCGACCGCTGGATCGCTCCCTCCCTCGGCAAGCAGATGGCGAGCGACCTGCCGCGGGCGGCGTTCGTGGTCATTCCCGAGGCGGGACACGCGGTGAACGAGGAGGCGCCCGACGCGGTGAACGGCCTTGTCCTGAGCTTCCTCAACCAGGGACTGCCTCGGGTGCCGGAGAACCTGGCCTCAGTCCGACGGCCCGACTTTCGGACTGGAAAACCTGCCATGAAAGGCTAGATTCTCATCAACCAATTGGTTGAGGAAGTGCCCCTTGCCTCCTAAGTTGACCAACGACAGAGCATTACGTATCGTTGCGGTGGCACGCGAGGAGTTCGCCCGGCGGGGGTTCGAGGGCGGACGGGTGGAGCGGATCATCCGCGGCGCGGGGGTCAACAAGCAGCTCCTGTTTTACTACTTCCACTCGAAGCGCGGACTGTTTCACGCGGTATTGGCGCGGGTCGCCGAGGACTTGGAACAGGCGCTAGCGTCCCTCGCCTTCCCTGCGGGCCGGCCGCTCGAGCGGATCCGCCAGGCGCTCGAGGCGCAGTACGACTTCCTTTCCCAGAATCTCGATTCGGTCAACCTGTTGATCCAGACGCCACGGGGCGAGGTTGCCTCGTTCGCGCCCGCCATCAAGCGCATGGTCGTCCTGATCGCCGAAGGGCAAGGGCTCGGCGCCGTCCGAGACGACGTGGACCCGCACTTGGTGGCGGCGCAGGCGCTGGTGCTGATGGTCGGCTACTTGAAGCTTGAGGGGGTGATCGCCGCGAGCGCGCCGCCCCTCGGCGCCGACGAGCCGGCGCTCAGGGAGCGATGGAAGCAGGGGGCGGTGGAGCTGGTGGTGGCGGGGATCCGGGCGCAGTGAAACGACCCGGCGCGCGATGAATTGATTGCTGGTTCGGCCGACCGTAGACTTAGCGTGTCACCGGACTGACCTCCGCGACCTCAACGAACTCAACTTTGCGCGCTTCGATGTCGCACCGACATGGGACAAATACGACGTCACCCGGCCGTAGTCTCAGGACGGGTTCGAAGCGGCACTGCGACTGGCATCGTGCTGATCTGGGAATTGAAAAGCCGCCAGCCACCGGAACCAGCCGATAGCTGACGGCCGACAGTCGACGACTCCTAGCTTTTCGTCACCATCTTCGGCTCCACCGGCGCCGGCCCCTCGAACACCAGGTGCCCCGCCTCGAACTTCGCCCCGCGCAGCGCCAGGCTCAACACTTCCCCCAGCTCCTCGACCACGTGGACACCGAGGCTCTTCCGGACGTCTTCGGGGAGGTCCTCGAGGTCAGGCTCGTTCTCCTTGGGCAGGACGATCGTGGTGATGCCCGCCCGCACCGCGCCCAGCACCTTTTCCTTCACGCCGCCGATCGGCAGCAATCGGCCGCGCAAGGTGACCTCGCCGGTCATGGCGAGGTCGTGCCGCGCCGGCCGCTTCGACAGCGCCGAAACGAGGGCGGTCGCCATGGTGACCCCGGCCGACGGTCCGTCCTTGGGGATGGCGCCCGCCGGGACGTGGATGTGCACGTCGGTGTCGGTGAACGCCTCCTCCGGGATGCCGAGCAGGTCGGCGTGCGACTTGGCGTAGGTGAGGGCCGCCCGGGCCGACTCCTTCATTACGTCGCCAAGCTGGCCGGTGAGCACCAGCTCGCCCTTGCCGCGCATCACGCTGGCCTCGACGAACATGATGTCGCCGCCGACCGGAGTGTAGTACATCCCGGTCGCGACGCCGATCTGGTCCACGCCCGCCTTGCGCTCGGGATGGACCTTGGGCCGGCCGAGCAGGTCGTCCACGTCCTGGGCGGCGACGGTCAACCGCTCCGCTTCGCCCGCCGCGAGCTTGCGGGCCACCTTGCGGCCGAGCTTGCCGATCTCGCGCTCGAGCTGGCGGACGCCCGCCTCCCGGGTATAGCTCGCGATGATGGCGCTCACCGCCTCGTCGCTGATGGTAAGCTGCTCCGTCGTGAGGCCGTTCTCGCCCAGCTGGCGCAGGATGAGGTACCGCTTGGCGATCTCCAGCTTCTCGCGCTCGGTGTAGCCGGCGAAGTCCACAGTCTCGAGACGGTCGAGCAGCGGCCCCGGGATGTTCTGGATGAAGTTCGCCGTGGCGATGAACAGCACCTCCGAGAGGTCGAAGGGCACGCCGAGGTAGTGGTCGGTGAACGAGTCGTTCTGCGCCGGGTCGAGCACCTCGAGCAACGCCGCCGCCGGGTCGCCCTGGAACGAGACACCCAGCTTGTCCACCTCGTCGAGGAGGAAGACGGGGTTCTTGGTGCCCGCCTGTTTCATCCCCTGGATGATGCGGCCCGGCATGGCGCCCACGTAGGTGCGCCGGTGCCCGCGGATGTCGGCCTCGTCGCGGGCGCCGCCCAGCGAGATGCGCACGTAGGCACGGCCCATCGCGCGCGCGATGGACTTGGCGATCGACGTCTTCCCCACGCCGGGCGGGCCCACGAACAAGAGGATCGGACCCTTCGCCTGCCTATCGTCCTCGTTGCCCTTTGCCTCGCCCGCCGGCGCGCGCAGCCGCAGCTGGCGCACCGCGAGGAACTCGAGCACGTGGTCCTTCACGTCTTGCAGGCCGTAGTGGTCCTCTTCGAGGATCGCGGCGGCGCGCTTCAAGTCGAGCGACTCCTCGCTGCGCTTGTTCCACGGCAGCTCGGCCATTGTCTCAAGGTAGGTCCGGATGACCTGCGCCTCCATGGAGTCACGGCTCGCGCGCTCGAGGCGCGACAGCTCGCGCTCCACTTCTTTTTTGGCCGCCTCGGGGAGCTGGAGCGCCGCAAACCGCTTGCGCAGCTCCTCGATCTCCGTCCCCTCGTCCTCCTCCCCCAGCTCCTTGCGGATCGCCTTCATCTGCTCGCGCAGGAACATCTCGCGCTGGCGCTCACCCAGTTCCTCCTGGACCTGCGACTTGATTTCCTCCTGCGCGTCGTGGACGCCGATCTGGCGCTGGACGTGCACGAGCACGCGGCGCAGCCGCTCCTCGATCGCCAGCGTCTCGAGCAGCTGCTGGCGGTCGGTGGGCTTGATCTCGATGTACGCCGCCACGAGGTCCGCCAGCTTGCCGGGGTCGGTGGCGCCCTCGAGCACCTGGCTCACCACCTCCTCCGGGATGCCGGACTTCTGGCCCAGCTCGGCGGCGCGCTGCCGCGCCTCGCGATGCAGCGCGACGAACGCCGAATCGGTGGGATTGACGGGCTGCTGGTCCACGGCCTCCACCACGACCGCCTCGAGGTGGTCCCCCGTGTCGGTGTAGTGGAGCGCCGTGCCCCGCTTCTCCCCGTGCAATAGCAGCTGGACGCCCGCCAAGCCGCGCTGGACCTGACCGATCTTCGCGATCGTCCCCATCGCATACAGCTTCTCGGGCGTGACCTTTTCGAGGTTCTCCCGCTGGGAAACGGCGAAGATCAGGCGGTGTTCGCTCTTCAGCGCCCGCTCGATGGCCCGCAGCGTGGCCGGACGGCCCGCGCCGATGGGCGTGGAAACGCCCGGAAACAGCACGACGTCACGCAGCGGCAGCACCGGGAGCGTGAGGCGTTCAGACATGCACGACTCCGAGGACAGGGTTCACGGTAGCTCCGAGCAAAGCACCGTCCGTGCCATGAATAACACCTGAAACGGCAGTGACGTTCCGTGGATCGACGGCCAGAAAGGCAGCAACTGCCAACTGCGCTATCGGCTGTCGGGTAGCGGCGGTCGGCAAACTCTTCCCGGGCATCTTCACCGATCGCCGATGGCTGACGGCGTAAGTTCAAAGTTACCGGAAGGTTGCACGATCCCCCCCATGCCCTTAAATCTATGCCCGTGATCCCAGCCGCCTACGCATGGACGAATTCAATCGCTCGTTGACCGGGCGCCTCAGTCGGGCGCTCGGAGAGGCCTACACGCTCGAGGGTGAGATCGGCCGTGGGGGGATGGGCGTCGTGTTCAACGCCCGGGACGAACGGCTAAAGCGGCGGGTCGCCGTCAAAGTGCTCCCACCCGATCTGGCGTTCCGGGAGGAGATCCGGCTCCGCTTCCTCCGCGAAGCGGAGACCGCGGCGCGGCTGTCCCACCCGCACATCGTGCCAATCCACTCGGTGGGCGAAGGGCCAGACGGGCTCGTCTACTTCGTGATGGCGTTCATCGACGGCGAGTCGGTGGCGCAGAAGCTCAAGCGCCGGAGCCGGCTGCCGCCCGAGGAAGCTCGCCGCATCATGATCGAGACCGCCGACGCGCTGAGCGCCGCGCACGCCCTGGGCATCATCCACCGCGACGTGAAGCCCGACAACGTCCTGCTCGAGGGGAGTCGGGGGCGGGTTGTCGTGACGGACTTCGGAATCGCCAAGGCGCTGTCCTCGACGACGGGGGCGGGGACGCTCACGGCGACGGGTGTGGCGATCGGCACGCCGCATTTCATGAGCCCCGAGCAGGCGGCGGGCGACCGCGAGATCGACGGCCGCTCGGATCTCTACAGCCTCGGCGTCGTTGCCTACCAGATGCTCACGAGCGAGCTGCCGTTCAACGCGCCGACGGTGCCCGGCATCCTGATGAAGCAGATCACCGAGCTGCCGCCGCCGATCACGGACAAGTGCCCCGAATGCCCCGAGGACCTCGCGGCGTGCGTGATGCGCTGCCTCGAGAAGGAGCCGGAGGCGCGCTGGCCCACGGCGGACGCGCTGCGGCGCGCGCTGGAGTCCCGCAGCACGCCAGCGTACCGGCCGCGGCGCTCGACGCGCTCGTCGCGCTATCCGACGGGGATGGAGCTGCCGGGGGCGCCGGGCCTGCCGCCGTTCCCCGTGGCCCGCAGCCCGCAGCTGCCGCGGCAGCCCGCGGGGAGGGGCCGGCGGTCGGCGCAGCGCAAAGAGCAGGAGGCGGCGGTGAAGCCGGGCGGGGAGCCGGAGATCGTCCGAAAAATGCGGGCGAGCTTCGTGTCGTGGGCTTCAGTGTGCGGCGCGCTCACGGTGCTCGACTTGATGCAGGGCGGGGGGCTCGGGTGGTCGCTGTTTCCGACGTTCTTCTGGGGCGGGTTCGGCGTGTTCCCGCAGTACATGAAGCTGTGGCAGGCCGGCTATTCCTGGCGCGACGTGTTCAACCGCCCGGTGGCTCCGGACGCGGTCGCAGCGCGCCTCGGGACGTCGGCCAGGCCGATCGACCTGCCCCCGGCCACGACCGACGAGTTCGGGAGCCAGGTGACGGCGATCCACCAAGCGCGGCAGGACCGCAAGGCCATCCTCAGCGTCATGCAGCGGCTGCCGGCCTCCGAGAGAAAGCTGCTGCCCGACGTCGTGGCCACGGTGGACGGGCTGCTGAACCGCGCCGAGGAGTTGGCGCGGATGCTGCACGCGATGAGCGCCGGCGTGGATGAACGCGCCGTGGTGCGGTTGGACGAGAAGATCGAGGCGACGAAGCGGCAGGGAGAGGGGCTGGAGCGGGAGCGCCAGCTGAAACTCCTGCTACGGCAGCGCCAAGCGCTGACCGACCTCGTGACGCGTCGCAAGCAGGTGGAGGAACAAATCGAGTCGTGCGGGCTGGCGATGCAAAACGTGCGTTACGACCTGCTGCGCCTCAAGTCCGCCGGCGTCGCTGCCGTGCTCGACGACCTGACCCACGCGACGCAGCAAGCGCGCGCGCTGTCACGCGACGTGGACCACGCGATCGCGGCGGCGGGGGAGATAAGAGAAGCGCTCGGGGAAGAGCCGGTGCGCTAGCCCCGGCCGCTCCGCCGGCACTCTTCCACCAACGCCGGACCGTCCGCCCGTTCGATCCCGAACTCGAGCAGTGTCAGGAACTGCTCCACCGCCGCCTCGCACCGCCCCGCCCGCAGCGCCGCCACCGCCCGCAGCATGTGCAGCCGCGACCACGCCGGCTGGAGCACCACCGCCTGCTCGAGCAAACTGTCCGCCAGGGCCGGGGGGCCGTCGGTGGCGATCTGCGCCAGTGCGTCGCCCAGGTTGCTGTAGGGAAACGACCGGCGAAAGGTGGCGGCCCCGGACGCGAGCACGCTCCGCGCTTCGGCGGCCGCCTCGCCCCAATCCCTCTGCCGGGCCGCAAGATTCGCGAGCGCGGCCCGCACCGGTGCCGTGTCCCCCCCCGCCCCCTCCGCAAGCGCCGCCGCCAAGCGGGCGCGCGCGGTGGTCGCCTGGTTCCGCGCCGCGGCGATGAGGCCGGTCGCGAGCAGCGCGTCGGGGTTGTGCGGGTCCCGCGCCAGCACCCGCGCCAGCGCGGTGTCGGCGAACGTCGTGTCGCCCTGGGCGAGGCGGATGCGCGCCACCACCACGGTCCACTCGGGCTCCTTGGGCCGCGCGCGGCGCACGGCGTCGACGTAGGCAAGCCCGCGGGTGTCGCTGCGACGGGCGCCGAACGCCCGGGCGAGCAGGAGCGGCGAGCCGCCGTCCTTGGCCTGCGCCCCGATCGCGATCAGCGAGTCGAGCACGCCGCCCGAGCCCTCCGCATCGAGGAACCGGCGCGCGGCGACGTACTCGAGGCGCGGGTGGTCGTCGCGATGCGCCAGCGCCCCCCGCTCCACGAGCGCGGCCGCGCCGATGTCCCCCATCAGGAACCGCCCGAAGTAATCCTCCACCGATGCCACGCCGAGCCATTCGCGGCCCAGCTCGCCGAGCGACCCGGCGGGCCCCACCAGCCGGCCGATCCAGCCGCGGTCGTGGCTGATGGGTTGGGGCGACGCGAGCACCATGATGTCGTGCGGCGAGCCGAACCACACCTGTACGTGGGGGAACACCTCGTGCAGGTTGCGCACGATCCCGGCGACGATCGGCAACGAGAGCTGATAGAGCTGGACCCACTGGCAGAAGACGCCGTCGTCCGAGAGCCGCGAGCGCACGATCCTGAAAAACTCGGGCGTGTAAAGGGTCGCGACGCCGGCGAGCCAGGGGTTGGACGGCTCGGACACGATCACGTCGAAGCGGTCGCGGTGCAGCTGCAGGGCGCTCCGAGCGTCGTCCACCACCGCCGACACGGTGGGCCGCGCGAGCACCGAGTCGTTCACATGGGTGAAGTACCGGTCCATAGCGAGCACGGCGGGCTCGATCTCCACGACCCGCACCCGCTGCATCCCGGGCACGTCCGCGAGCACGCGCGCGGTCACGCCTGAGCCGTACCCGACCACTAGCGCGGATGACGCATTGGCGCGCGCGGCGGCCGGGGCGAGCCCCAGCATGATCTGGGTGTCCATGTCGCCGTGGTCCGACGCGTCGGCCTTGCCGTTCACTTTGAGCGAGCGACCCGCCTCGCTCTCCCACACGCTGACAGTGGCGTTCGCCCCTTCGCGGTAGGCCGCCTGCCGCGAACCGCGGTGAGCCAGGTAAGCCCGGAGCCCGGAGGCGCTCATCGGCTGGCGGGCGTAGATCGTGGGCCCCAAGTCGATGAGCCGGGTGCTCCAGCGCGGCGCTGCGAAGGCGGTCGCGAGCCCGACCATCGCGAGGAACGCGCCACCCAGCACCCGGACCATCAGCCGGCGGTGCTGCTCCGAGCCCTGCGGCACCCCCTTGGCCGCGAGGGCGGCGAGCGTGAGCGCGGCCGCGCCGCTCAGCACGAGGCCGAACCGCAGCGTCAGGTCGGTTCCGAACACCACCACCAGCACGAAGCCAGTCAGCACGGCCCCCCCGATACTGCCGATGGTGTTGAGCGCGTAGGCGCGCCCCACATCGGCGCCGCGGGCGGATCCTTGGCGCGCGACGAGGTCGGTGAGCAGAGGGAACGTCATCCCCATCCCGAGCGCTGGGATGAGGACGACGGCGCCGATGGCGACCCCCATCAGGAGGAGCCGCGCCGTGGCGCCCAGGAACTGCACCTGGAACACCCCGATGATGTAGACCGGTAGGGCCGTGAAGAAAATGAAGAGCAGCGCCGCCCCCACCGCCGTGAGCCCCTGCGCCAGCGCCGCCGACGCCGCGGTTTCGGCCGGGGGGACGCTGTGGCGTGCCAGGAACCAGCTCCCCAGACCGATCCCGAGCAAGAACACGAGCAGGATCAGCGTGAACGCGTAGGTTGACCCGCCGACGATCATCACCAGGACGCGGGTCCAGGCAATCTCCTCGAGCAGCGACGCGAACGCGGTCACCGTGAGCAGGATCAGGGCCGCGGTGCGGAGAGGATCTCGGGAAGCGAGAGGCGGGAGGCGGGAAGCGTGCGCCTCGGGAAGCGTCGTGAGTGGACGAGCGAGAGCGATCGCGGCCAGGCCGAGCGCAACGTTCAGGGCAGCGGTGATCCAGAGGCTCGCCCGGATGCCCACGTACTCGATCAGGAAGAACCCCGCGAACCCGGTCCCGACCACCGCGCCGAGCGTGTTGAGGCCATAGAGCCGGCCGAGCGAGCCGCGCAGCAGAGTGCGATCGTCGCCCATGAAGGCACGCGTGAGGACGGGAAGGGTGCCGCCCATCAGGGTCGTCGGAATCAGCAACACCAGCGCCGCAAGCCCGAACCGCAGGGCGATGCTGGGGATGGTGCCGAGGCTCAACGCCCCGGCGACCCCGACGTAGAGCTGGTGCGCGAGGGCCAGGACGAGCGGGGAGACGACGCCGAACGCGCCGATCGCGATCTCGAGCCAGCCGTACAGCGCGGCGGGCTGGGGATGCCGGTCGCCGCGGCGGCCCAGCAGCCAGGCGCCGAGCCCCAGGCCGCCCATGAAGGCGGCCACGACCGTAGTGACGGAGTAGATGGTGGACCCGAACGTCTGGTACAGCACCCGGACCCAGAGGAGCTGGTAGACCAGCCCGGTGGCGCCGGACAGGAAGAAGAGGAGGCTGTAGCCGAGCGCGACCTTAGAACGCATGGAGCTCGCGCATCGCCTGCGCGAGATCTTCCACCTGCGGCAGGATGAAATCCTCGAGGTCCGGAGCGTAGGCCACGAACGTGTCGGTAGACGCGACACGCTTCACCGGGGCGTCGAGCCACGGGAAGCAGGCGTCGGCGATCTTCGCGGCGATCTCGGCGCCGTAGCCCCACGAGAGCGAGTCCTCGTAGGCGACGAGCACCTTGTTGGTCTTCTGGATCGACCGCTCGAGCGCCTCCCAGTCCACGGGCGAGAGCGAGCGCAGGTCGATTACCTCGACCGAGACGCCGTCATGCTCCTCCAGCTCCTTCGCGGCCACGAGCGCGCGCTGCACCACGGCGCCGTACGTGATGACGGTGAGGTCCTTCCCCTCACGCACCACCTTCGCTTTCCCCAGCGGGATCATGAAGTTCGGGCCGGGGTTCGGCGCCTTGTTGTAGGTCTGGCGGTAGAGGTGCTTGTGCTCGAGGAAGAGCACCGGGTCGTCGCAGCGGATGGCGGTGCGCAGCAGGCCGTTCGCGTCGAGCGCGGTCGCGGGACAGACGACGCGCAATCCGGGGACCGAGGTGAAGACCACCGCCCCCGTCTGGGAGTGGTAGACCGAGCCGCCCTTGAGGTAGCCGCCGTAGGTGACGCGCACCACCGCGGGACAGCTGAACGCGTTGCCCGAGCGCCAGCGCATCGTCGCCAGCTCGTTGCGGAGCTGGTGATAGGCGGGCCAGATGTAGTCGAAGAACTGGATCTCCACCACGGGCTTCAAGTCCCGAGTGGCGAGCCCGATGGCGCGGCCCACGATGTTCGCCTCGGCGAGCGGGGAGTTGAAGACGCGGTCCCCGCCGAACTGCCGCTGCAGCCCCCACGTTACCTTGAACACCCCGCCCTTCCCCTTCACCTCGCCGATGTACTTCTCGCGGCTCACGTCGGCCACGTCCTCGCCGAAGACGACGATGCGCGGATCGCGCGCCATCTCGTCCTTCAGGCAGGCGTTGAGCAGGTCCACCATCGTCGTGGGGTCGCCCGAAAACTGGGGATCGTCCTCGGTGTCGAACTGCTCGGAGGTCGGGTCGACCTCGGGCGAATACACCCAGCGCAGCGCCGTCTCGGGCTTCGGCTGCGGCGACGCGAGGGCGATGTCGGTCGCGACCTGGATCTCCTCGTCCACCTGCCGCTTGATCGCCTCGATCTCCGTCTCGGTGGCCACTCCTTCCGCGATGAGTCGCTTGGGAAAGGTGCTGAGGCAGTCGCGCTTCGCCTCCTCCTCGCGCTCTTTGGCCGGCTTGTAGAGGACCTCATCGTCCGACAGCGAATGCGAGTACGGTCGCGTGACGTGCGCGTGCGCCAGCGCCGGGCCCTTGCGCTGCCGGCAATGCTCGGCGGCGCGGAGCAACGCCTCGTACGACGCCACGGGGTCGCAGCCGTCCACCTCCTCGACCAGGAGGTTGGGGAAGGTGCGAACCAACTTCGACACCGAGCCCCCGGCCGTCTGGACTTCGATCGGCACGGAGATGGCGTACTTGTTGTCCTCGATCAGGAACAGCACCGGGAGCTTCAGGTTGCTCGCGGTGTTCAGGGCCTCCCAGAACTCCCCTTCGCTCGTGGTGCCGTCGCCGGCGGAGCAGTAGACCAGCTCGTCGCCCCTGATCGGCTTCTCCTTGATGCCCTCGATCCGCTCGTAGCGGAGCCAGGCTTCGGCGCAGCCCACGGCCTGGAGGAACTGGGTCCCGGTCGGGCTCGATTGGCTCACGATGTTAAGCTGCTTGTGGCCCCAGCGCGATGGCATCTGGCGGCCGCCCGAGTTCGGGTCGTCGGCCGAGCCGACGGCCGAGAGCAGCATCTCGGTGGGCGTCATGCCGAGGGTGAGGCACAGCGCCCGGTCGCGGTAGTAGGGATAAAACCAGTCGTAGGCGGGCCGCAGGGCCTTCCCCGCAGCGACGAGCACGGCCTCGTGCCCGGCACCCGAGATCTGGAAAAAGATCTTGTTCTGACGCTTGAGCTGAATCTCCCGGTCGTCGACTCGGCGGGAGAGGTACATAAGTCGGTAGATCTCGAGCAGATCCGCCTTAGAGAGGGTCCTGGCGGCGTGCTTCGGCTGGGGTTTGGTGCGGGTCGCCATGGGTCTGAAAAATAGCCTAGCGCGACGCCGGAGCCAAAAGCTCCCGCAGCCGCGGGAAGTACCCCAGCGCGGCCCGGATGTCGGGGCTATTGCGCACGATGAACTCCTCCCGCGCTTCGACCCCCCAGCGCACTTCGGCGACCCGGATGGCCAGGCTCCGCGCGATCCGCGCATCGAGCGCACTGTCGCTCTGGGCAGCGACGTGGAGGCGCGCGCGCACCCGCGCGAGGAACGGCGGGAGCAGCTGGTCACGCCACTGGTCTGCGCTGGTGAGCCACGCGGCGCGGGCCGCCGGGGTCGCGGGGAGGGTCTGGGCCACGCTATCCGACACCGCGTCGTCGAACCCCGAGTCCGCGGCGGCGGTGAACCATACCGGCAGCTTGGCCAGACCGGGCAGCGGCACATCCGGGACGATCCCACCGCCGCCGCGCACCGCGCGGCCGTTGTCGGTCCGGAAGATCTGCACCGTGTCCTGTGCGGCGCCGGAGCGGCCGGCGAAGCTCAGGTACTGCTCGTAGCCGATGTCCTGATAGCGCCGCTGAATGAACCGCCCACCCGGCGTGAGCACCCGGCCCACGGTGAGCCAGACGTTGTCGCCCGAGGGCAGGAAGAACACGGTCTGCATCAACGCTTTGCCGAAGCTGCGGCGGCCGAGCAGCAGCGCGCGGTCGTGGTCCTGCAAGGACCCGGCCAACGCCTCGGCCGCCGAAGCGCTGCCCTCGTCGATCAGGACGAGGAGCGGGAGGTCGCGGAAGTCGCCGTCGCGCTTGGTCACGAAGGTCGTGTCGACGTCGCGCTTACGGCCCCGAGTGCGGAAGACGATGGTGTTCTTCGGGAAGAACTCGGAGGCGATCTCGACCGAGGCGATGACCGAGCCGCCGGGATTGCCCCTGAGGTCGAGGAGGACCTGCCGCGCGCGCATCCCGCGTAGGCGCTTGAGCGCGTCGTGCACCTCCGCGGAGGCGTTCCCGCGGAAGTCCTCGAGCCGGAGGTACCCCGTGACCGAGTCGGCCATCCGCACCACCGACACGGATCGCACCTCGAACGGGTTGCGCTTCAGCGTCACGGAGAACGAGTCGGGCTCGAGCCGGGGGCCGCGCTCCAGGCGCAGGCGCACCTTGGAGCCCTTCTCGCCCGCCAGGCGCAACTCGATGGTCTTCATCTCGAGTCCGGCCACTGCGGTATCGTTGAGAGTCAGGATCCGGTCACCGGGCTGGAGGCCGGCTTTGGCCGCGGGGCTCCGTGGAACCACGTACAGCACCGTCGCGGCGCCGTCGACCTCCTCGAGGCCGATCCCGACGGTGAACAGCTCCCCGCGCTCGAGGGCGGTGCGCCGCTCGAATTCGACTCGCGACGCGAAAGAGCTGTGCGGGTCGAGCGCCCGCAGCACACCCCGGATCGCCGCCCGCACCAGATCCCCGTACGCCACCGAGTCCACGTAGTTCAGCCGCACGTGGTTCAGCACGCCGGAGAACGTCTGCAGCTCCTCGTAGGCGGCGCGCTGTTGGGCGGTCAGTCGGTCAGCCGGATAGGCGGTTAGCAGAACCGCCCAGGTGATGATCGCACGGAGTGACCAACCGTCTAACCGGCTAACCGCCGGATTACGGGAGCGTGGCAAGGCGTTGCTTCGCATCGGCGATCTGGCGGTCATAGCGGCTCGGAGCGATGGCGAGGAAACGGGTGAAGGCGGCGCGGGCGTCCGCCGGCTTGGCGATCTGCTGCGCGACGATGCCGAGATAATAAGGGACGCGGGCATCGCGGGGATTGGCGTCCTGGGCCTGCCGCAGCGACTCCTCGGCCTCAACCCAGCGCCCCGCCTTGGCGAGCGTCATCCCCAAGTCGAGGATGAGGCTGGGATCGTAGGGGTTCGCGTTGAAGGCGTGGCGGCGGGCCTCGATCGCTTGCGGCCACATCTGACTGTTCTCGTAGAGACTCGCCAGCTGGACGTGCGCCATGTAGTACCCGATGTCGTTGTCGAGCGTCTCCCGGAAGAGGCGGATCGCCTCGTTCGGGTCGCCGCTGCGCTGGTGCAGGACCGCCAGCATGTAGCGGTACTCGTTGGTCTCGAGGGGCAGGTAATAGACGAGCGAATCGGGGTTCTGGTGCTCGAGGGAACGGGCGAGCAGGCGGTTGAAGTCCGCCATCGCCTCGTTGAAGCGGCCGATATGCGCGGCTGCGAGACCGCGATAGTAGAAGATGAAGTTCGGCAGCCCCTCGCGCTCCTTGGCCGTCGGCATTTCGTCGATCAGCTGGTTCAACCGGCCATAGGCCGACTCGTACTTCCCTTCGAGCAGGTCGTCGAGAAAACGAAAGAAGTAGTCGTAGAGCCGCTGCGCGTTCTCCGAGGAGATCCAGAACGCCGAACGGCCCGGTCGGCCGACGGCCTCGATCCGCAGGTCGACCAGGGGGTCAACCAAGACCGCCCGGCGGTAGTGGCTGTCGGACTCGCGCAAGCGCGGCCGCCACTCGTCGGGCACGTTGCCGGTGTAGATATCGTCCCACAGTCGCTGCCGGCGCACGAACGGCAAGCGCCCGAGCGCCAGCCAGGCCGGCGCGAGCTTGGGCTCGATGGCGACGGCGGTGCGGAGCGCCTGCTCGGCGTCGTCGTAGCGTTTCGCATTGAGGTAGGCGAGCGCGACGTTGTAGTGGGAGGCAGCGTCGTTGGAATCCTTCACCGCGCGCTGCTCCAGGTCCGAGAGGCTCGCGGGAAGGCGGATGCGCTGCGCGGGGAGGGGCGAGACGGCCGCCAACACGAGCGCAGCGATCAACAGACGTCGGTTCACCCGGAGGAGGCGGCTCGGGCGAGGAGGAGACTGCGTCACTGCAGCGTGGCCAGTCGCTGCTTCGCGTCGGCGAGCTGGCGGTCGTACCGCGTGGCGCCGAGGGCGATGAACCGCTCGAACGCCGCACGCGCCTCGGACGGCTTGTTGAGCTGCTGGGCCACCAAGCCCAGCCTGTACGGGATGCGCGGGTCGAGCGGGTTCCGGGCCATCGCCTGGCGCAGCTGCTCCTCGGCTTCCGCCGGCTTGCCAGTCTCGGCCAGGATCACGCCCAGCTCGTACTGCGCCGTGGGGTCGTCGGGATTGGTGGCGATGGCCCGCTGCTGCTCCTCGATGGCCTGGGGCCACATCTTGAACTGGCGGTACATCTCGGCCAGGCGCACGTGAGCCATGTAGAGACCCAAATCGTTCGCGATCGACTCCTGGTACAGCCGCAAGGCGTCGGCAGGGCGACGCGCCGCCTGGTGAAGGACGGCCAACGTGTATCGATAATCGTTCGTCCGCAGCGGATACGGGATGAGCGAATCCTTGCGCTCTTCTTTGAGAGAACGGTCGAGGAGCGTCTGGAAGTCCTCGATGGCCACGTTGTAAATGCCCCGGTGTCCCGCCGCGAGCCCCCTGAACCACAACACGAAATCCGGGATCGAATCGTGGGGCTTGGTGCCGTAGGCCCGCTCGACGTACTTCCGGAACGCTTCGTACGACAGCTCGTACCGTGTCGCGTAGAACATGGTCAGGCCGAGATACAACAAGTAGTCCGTCAGCACTTTGCCCGCATCGGACGCGGCGTTCAGCATGTCACGGTCGATCCCGATCGTGACAACCCCTTCCGGAGGCGCTTCGGTCCCCCGCACGCGGAAGTCCGCCAGCGGGTCGATGAGGTACGCCTGGCGCTGCATGCGCTGGGAGCGTTCGACAGCGGCCTGCCACTCTCGCGGGACACGATTGCGGCGGACCTCTTCATACAGCTTCGGCCGGCGCTCGTAGGCAGAATCCGCGAGCGCGAGATAGGCGGGGGCATACCGCGGGTCCAGCGCGGTCACTCGCCGGAGCAGTCGCTGCTCGTCGTCGTAGCGCTTCGCGAGGTAGTAAAAGATTGCGAGTCGATAGGAGGTGCCGGCGTCGGTCGAGTCCTCCGCGACGCGGGCCTCCAACGCGGCGGTCGAATCCCGCAGCCACCGCTGGCCCGGGAGGGAACGGGCCCCTATGAGCGCCATCAGGGTCAGCAGCGTGCGTCTACGCCACATCCTTCGTGCTCCGGGGAAGGCAGTGGATTGGGATGACGGGCGGCCCGATAATCTAGTTGCGAGCGGGCGTGGCGGCAGGGCCCTTTTTGCGACACGGCTTCGGCCCTCCGATATTACACTCGCGACCGCACGCCGCCCTTCTCCCCGTCGAGGACCACCATGGACGCCGCCGCCAAGAAAACCGTGCTCCGCCACTTCCCCTATGGCCTCTACGCCGTGACCATCAGCCACGGCGGCGAGGAGCACGGCATGACCGCCAACTGGCTCACCCAGGCGTCGTTCGAGCCGCCGATGGTGGTCGTGGCGGTCGAGAACACCTCGAAGACCATCGGCATGATTCGGGACGCCCATCACTTCGTGGTGAACGTGTTCCAGGAAGGCCAGCGCGAGCTGGCCGGCAAGCTCAGCCGCTCCTCCGAGCAGACGCCCCAGAAGCTCAAGGGCGTCAAGACGAAACCGGCGCCCGTTTCGGGGGCGCCGGTGCTCGCGGACGCCCTGGGGTGGGTCGAGTGCCGCCTCATGACGACCCTGCCGGCAGGCGACCACACGCTGGTCCTCGGCGAAGTCGTCGACGCGGGCGTCGAGCACGAGGGCGCGAAGGCCCTCACCCTGCAGGAAACCGGCTTCAAGTACTCCGGCTGATCAGCGCCGGTACACGATCTTCCCCCCCACGATGGTGTAGCGCACCCGCACGCGGTCGAGGGAGTCGGCGGGCATCGTGAAGAGATTGCGGTCGACCACGACCACGTCGGCGTAATACCCCGGCGCGAGCGTTCCCCACTTCTGTTCTGCGAACAGCGCCCACGCGTTCCCTGCCGTGTAGGCCCGCAGGACCTCCGCCACCGTGATCCTCTGTTCCGGCACCCAGCCGTTCGGGTGACGGCCGTCCAGCGTGCGGCGCGTCACCGCCGCGTACACGCCCAGGATCGGATCGATCGGCGCGACCGTCCAGTCCGACCCGAAGGCGAGCGGCGCCTCGGCGTCGAGCAGAGCGCGGAACGCGTACGTTCCCTTGATGCGCTCGGGTCCGATGCGCTTCTCCGCCCAGCGGCCGTCGTCGATCGCGTGATAGGGCTGCATCGAGGCGATGACCCCCAGGCGCCCGAATAGCGGGATCTCCTGCTGGCGCAGGTGTTGGGCGTGCTCGATGCGGAAGCGGCGGTCGCGCTCCCCGTGCACGCGGCTCACCGAGTCGTACATCGCGAACAGCAGCGCGTTCGCGCGGTCGCCGATCGCGTGCACGGCGACCTGAAGGCCGGCCGAGTCGGCGTTCCCGATCCAGACCCGGAGGCTCTCCTCGGGCGTCGTCGCCGTGCCGTGGAAGCCGGGTGCGTCGAGGTAGGGGTCGAAGAACCACGCCGTGGTCGAGCCCAGGGAGCCGTCCACGTAGCCCTTTACGCCGTCGATCCGGATCCAGTCGTCGCCCGGACCGTACCGCGCCACGGTATCGGCGAGCCGCCGCCAATCGGAGAGCGCGACGTGGGTCTTGACGCGCAGGGTGAGGCGGCCGGCGGCGCGGATACGCCGGAAACTCGCGACGTCGGCCCAGGCGGTGGACATGTCGGCGATCGCGGTGACACCGAGCGCCGCGGCGTGGGCGAGCGCACGCACGAGGGCCGAGTCCCGCTCCGCGGGGCTCGGATCGGGAACGACCCGCCACACGGGCTCCATTGCGTTGTCCTTAAGGATCCCGGTCGGCTCCGCGGTGCGCGGGTCGCGGACGATCACCCCGCCCGCGGGCTCCTGCGTGTCCCTCGTCAGGCCCGCCGCCTTCAAGGCAAGGCTGTTGGCGAGCGCCATGTGACCGTCGAGCCGCGAGACGAAGACCGGGTTGTGCGGCGTGACGGAGTCGATCCAGTCCCGGCTGGGGAGCGGAGCACCAGCCCAGCGCTCGTGATCCCAATCCCCACCGGTGATCCAGCGCCCAGGCGGGAGCGTCTTCGCGAACTGCGCAAGGCGGCGGACGAACTCCCGCGGGGAATCGGCCTCGCGGAGGTCGACCGCGGCGAGCTGAAAGCCGCCGGACAGGAAGTGCGTGTGGCCGTCAGTGAAGCCGGGTAGGACGAGCCCGCCCGCGGCGGCGACGATCTGCGTCCGGGACCCGACGTAGCCCGCGATCTCGGCCGAGTCCCCGACGGCCAGGATCTTGTCACCCGTGACCGCGACGGCGCCGGGCTGAGGCCGACCGGTTGACGCGCCCGTCCAGACCACGCCGCCGATGATGACGAGGTCGGCCCTGGAGCCAGTCTCGCAAGCGGTGGTCATAGTGAGGGCAGCGAGGAGCGCGCCCGAGAGGCTGCGTCGCATGGATGGGGCGCTCGTCAACGGAGCTTGGTGACGCGGCGGATCGTATCGATGGCGGCGATCGGGTCGATCCCGGGCTCGGGCCGCGGCTGCGGCGCAGCGAGCGAGTCCCGGATGTCGAGCAGGACCTCGAGCAGCAGCTGCTCGCGCTGATAGGCGGCATCGAGGTCGAGCATGCGGCGGTCGTCGCCGGCCGTCTTGGCGCGGTCGTAGGCTTCGCGGTAGATCGACTCGAGGTTGTCGAGAATGCGTTGGCGTGGCCGGGGGGGGGGCATGGGCAGAAATATCTTAGTCCTGGGGGCCACGGGCCAGCGCGTCGAGCAAGGCTCGGCAGAACTGCGGCAGGTCCGCCGGCGTGCGGGAAGAGATCAGGTTGCCGTCGACCACGACGGGGCTGTCCTCCCAGATCACCCCGGCGTTCTCCATGTCGTCCTTGATCGCCCGCACGCTCGTCGCGCGTTTCCCGTTCAGGATCTTCGCAGAGATCGGCACCCACCCAGCGTGGCAGATGAACGCAAGCGGTTTCCCGGCCAGGCAAATGTCCCGCGTGATCTGGAGCACCCTCTCAAAGCGCCGAAGCTGGTCCGGTGCGAATCCCCCCGGGATCACGAGGCCGTCAAACAAGGCCGCGTTCACCTGGTCAACATTGGTATCGACGGTGACGGGGTACCCGCGCTTTCCGTGGTACGTTTTGTCCCCTAGGCCGGCCACCGTCGTCATCACGCCTTCTTCTTCCAGCCGTATCTTCGGATACCACAGCTCCAGATCCTCGTACAACGGACCTGCGAACAGGAGAACCTTCTTGCCTTTGAGTAGCATGTCGCCAGCCTTTCGACGCCTCTAAAGGGGCCGCAGCACCACGCCCGAGGGCACCTTCGGGATGAAGTACGTGGACTTGGGCGGCATCACGTCGCCGGCGTCGGCCACCGCGAGTACCTGATCCACCGGCGTCGGATGGAGGAGCACCGCCGCGGTCGCGCCGCCCGGCCGCACTTTCGCGAGGGCCTGCGCCGGGTCGGGGGTGTAGTCCATCGTCACCGTCGTGGTCCCGGCCCGCACGATCGCCTTGACGACCAGTGTCTCGACGCGCGCCACGTCGAGCGACCGCACCGCGGGCGTCTTGCCGAGGTCCGCGACTTCGTCGAGCGGGGCGTCGGGCTTGAGCGCCAGGCCAAAATCGGGCCCCCCCGACCAGGCGACGACGCAGGCGGTCCGCCCCACGCCTGCGTCGGCGAGCCACGCCAAGCGGTCCGTCCCCGGCGCCAGCCGTTCCACGGCAAACCAGCGCTCCCACTGCGGGAGCAGCGGCGCCGGCTCGCGGCCCCCGCCGAAAATGACGCGGTGCGTGGGCAGCACTGAAAGCCCCGCGTCCCCCGCCGACACGATGAACCCGAGCATGCGGTCGGCGGCGGGGTCTTCTTTGGCGTATGCCGACGCGGTCTCGTAACGGTGGTGACCGTCGGCGATGTAGAGCGGGAAACGGGAACCGGGAGACGTGAAACGGGCGGTCGCCTCTCCGGCGACGACCCACAGGCGGATGCCAACGCCTTCCAGCTCGCCGCGCGCATCCGGGGTGGTCGTGGCGACTCCCGTCAGGGCCGCGGCCAGGGCGCCGTCCGGGTCCGGCGCGAGCAGGAAGATCGACTCGAGGCTCGTCCGCGTGGCGCGCAGCAACGCGAGGCGGTCCGCCTTCGGGCCGGCGTGGGTTTTCTCGTGCGGCCGGATGCGGCGCGACTCGTAGCCTTCCGCCGCCACCGCCGCAAACATCCCGAAGCGGGTGCGGCGCTCCCCAGACGGCAGCGCGAAGTCCTGCGCCATCACATACACCGCGGGCTCGGGGTCGCGGGCGAGCCCGCCGGCCTTCCGCCACTCCCCGAGCTGCGCCGCGGCCCAGGCGTACTTGTCGCTACCCGGCCACCCCGCCGGCGCTTCCGGGAGTATCACGTGGACGATATTGTGTTCGTCCGCCGCGGCGAGCCGCGCCCGTGCGTCCCGTGAGATTACGTCGTACGGGGGTGCGATGAGCTGGCTGAGGCGGTCCGCGGCGGTGTAGCGTTCTCCGCGGAACGGCGCAACGAGCTCAGGAGGCATGGAGGTTCCCGTGAGTTTCCGCCAAGCGCAAGCGTCCGTCGACCAGTGGATCAACCAGTATGAAGAGGGTTACTGGCCGCCCCTCACCATCCTCGCCCGGCTCACTGAAGAAGTTGGCGAACTGGCCCGCGAGATCAACCACCGCTTCGGCGAGAAGACCAAGAAGACAGAAGAGCCCGACGGGTCGCTGGCGATGGAGCTCGCCGACATTCTCTTCGTGGTGATCTGCCTCGCCAATTCCCAGCGCATCGACCTCGACCAAGCGTTCGCCGCGATGCTGCAGAAAGTTACCTCTCGCGACGCCGATCGCTGGACCAGGAAGGCACGTTGACCTCCTCGTAGATCTTCGTGTAGGCGGCGAGGCGGTCGGCAGCGAACTTCCCCCCCGCCGCCGCCGCCCGGACCGCGCAGCCGGGCTCCACGAGATGGCGGCAGTTGTCGAAGCGGCACTGATCGAGATAGGGCCGGAACTCCGGAAAACACGGGCCGAGCAGCTCGGGGTCGAGCCCCCACGTCCCCACCTCCCGCATGCCGGGGGTGTCCACCACGTACCCGCCGAGCGGCAACGGGATCAGCACCGCCGCCGTGGTCGTGTGCTTCCCGGTGCGCCAGTAGGCGCTGATCTCCCCGATGCGCAGGTTGAGGCCGGGCTGCAGCGCGTTCAGGAGGCTCGACTTCCCCACCCCCGACGGGCCCGCGAGCACCGATTCCCGCCCCCGCAGCAAGTCCCGCAGCGCGGGCAGCCCCTCGGGGAGCTTCGCCGAGGTTGCGAGCACTTGATACCCGGCGGGGGCGTAGCGCTGCGCGAGCCGCGCCGCCGTGTCGCGGTCCAGCTCGACCTTGTTCACGATCAGTACCGCCGGCAGCGCATTCGCTTCGGCGATGACAAGAAAGCGGTCGAGTATCCGCGCGTTGGGCTCGGGGTCCTTCGCGGCCGTGACGATGACCACCTGGTCCACGTTGGCCGCGATCGGCTGGGCGCGCCGCTCGGCCCCCGCCCGCCGGGCGAGCGCCGAGCGCCGGGGGCGAACTCCTGAGATCGTCGCGGGGCCGCCGGGATTCAGCTCCAGCTCGACCACGTCCCCCGCCACGACTCGGTCCTCGTCCTTGTGCTTGAGCTTACCGCGCAGCACCGCCGCGACCTCGCCCTCGGCCGTGTGGACGCGGTAGGTGGACCCAGTGCGGAGCAGCACGACGCCGGTGATCACCTCTCTCCCCTCTCCCCTCTCCCCTCTCCCATCCGATCGATGCATGCATCGAGATGGCCCTTGACCTGGTGGAGCGTCAGCGCGAGGACCGGCGCAAGCGCTTCGTTGGAGGAGCGGCCGAACGCGAGATAATCGGTCTCGAGGTGCCCCACCGCACGCTCCCCGTCCTCCGACCAGAGGATGAAGAGCAGCGCGGCGCCATAGCGGCCGCCCTCGTCGGGGCGCTCGTCCACGAAGGTGGAGACGGAGTAGGCGTGCCCGTCCTTGCCCCCGAACGCCGGCGCGCGCTGGTGCACCCGCTGGTAGCCGCCGAGGGTGCCGTCGGCCGTCAACTCCGCCGTAGCGACTCCTTCACGACGTTGCCCACGATGAACGCGATGTTGGCCGGGCGCTCGGCCAGGCGGCGCATCAGGTAGGGATACCAGTGGGTGCCGAACGGGATGTAGACTCGCACGTTGTACCCGTCGCGGCGCAGCGCGAGCTGGAGGTCGCGCCGCACGCCGTAGAGCATCTGGAACTCGTAGCGCTCGGGGGGAATGCCCTTCGCCTGCGCGAATGCCTTCGCGTGCGCGATGATCCGCTGGTCGTGCGTAGCGAGGCCGGGATAGTTGCCCCGCTCCATCAGCCGCTCCATGCACCCCACGTAGGTCGCGTCCACGTCGCGTTTGTCCGGGAAGGCGATCGTCGCAGGCTCCATGTAGGCGCCCTTGCAGAGCCGCACCCGCGCGCCGAGGCCGATCATGTCCTCGACGTCCTGGGCGGTGCGCCGCAGGTAGCTCTGCAGCACCACGCCGACGGCGTTCCCGAACTCGGGGTAGAACGTCCGCGTGAATAGCTGCAGCGTCTTCTCGGTGTACGCCGAGCCCTCCATGTCGATCCGCACGAACGAGCCGTATTGCTTCGCCTTCGCGACGATTGAACGCACGTTAGCGACGCCCAGCGGCTCGTCGATGTCGAGCCCCATCTGGGTCAGCTTCACCGAGACGTTCGCGTCGGCGCCGGCGGCCTGGATGCGGTCGAGCGTCTGGAGGTAAACCTCGCGCGCGGCCCGTGCCTCGTCGGCGCTCGCCACCGATTCGCCCAGGAGATCGAGGCTCGTGGAAATCTTTGCCGCGGTGAGTTGCTTCAGCGCCACGACAGCCGAGTCCACCGTCTCCCCCGCCACGAACCGCGACGCGAAGCGCCTCGCCAACCCGTTGCGGCGGACGAAGTGGAAGACCTGAGGCTGCTCGCTGAGCCAGAGGAGACCGGCACGAAGCATGGGGTCGGGTGTCTGGGGTCAGGGATAGAACTTCGCGTTCCGACGCGCCTGATCGCGCAGCACATCGCAGGGCGCGAACCGTGGCCCGTGGCGCTCGGCCAGGCGCTCGAGGTCAGCGACGAGCCGCGCGGCGCCCAGGTCGTCGGCGTGGCGCAGCGGGCCGCCGCGGAACGG
>JACOVF010000006.1 GCA_016177465.1 Gemmatimonadota bacterium | reverse complement strand
GGCTCGTGGTGGGCGGGACGATCCAGGCGACGCGGCTCGCGCTCGCCGGCCGGCGGATCGCGGTGAACCTCAAGGGCGGGATGCATCACGCGCGCCCCGAGCGCGGGATGGGGTTTTGCGTGTTTAACGACATCGCCGTCGCCATCCGGCGCCTGCAAGCCCGTGGGCTGCGCGACCGGGTGCTGGTCATCGACCTCGACCTGCACGACGGCAACGGCACCCGCGCCGCGTTCGCGAACGACCCGAGCGTCCACACCTTCTCGATCCACAACGCCGCCTGGGACGACGGCCCCGCGGTGGCGACCACGAGCATCGCCCTGGGCTCCGGCGTCACCGACGAGCGCTATCTCGCGGTACTGCGGGAATCGCTGCCGCCGGTGGTCGCGGCGCACCGGCCGGGCCTCGTGATCTACGTCGCCGGCTGCGACCCCGCGGCCCACGACCGCATCGGGGACTGGAAGATCACCGCCCGGGGGATGTTGGCGCGCGACCAGTTCGTGGCCCACCTCGTGCGCGGCTCGGATCTCACGCGTCCCGTGCCGCTCGTCATCCTCACGGGCGGCGGCTACGGCGCCTCGGCGTGGCGCTACTCGGCGCGATTTTTCGCGTGGCTTGTGGCCGGGCGGGTGCTCGAGCCCCCGGGTGACATGGAGCTCATCTTGCGGCGGTTCCGGCGCATCACGCGGGAGTTCACCGAGGCCGGCCTCGCCGCCGCGCCCGCCGCCGGCACCGACGACTGGGGGCTCACCGAGGAGGACCTGGGCGGGCTCGCCCCCGGCGCGCCGCACGAAACCCGCGTCCTGGGCTACTACTCGAAGCACGGCGTCGAGCTGCTGCTCGAGCGCCTCGGGTTCTTCGCCAAGATTCGCGCGCTGGGGTTTCGCCACCCCGTGCTCGACGTGGATTTCGGCTCGGGGCTGGGCCAGACGCTGCGCATCTACGGCGGCCCCGAGCGTGCCGGGCTGTTGATGGAGCTGCGAGTCAACCGCAGCCGCCGTGTGATTCCGGGGTTGGACGTGATCTTCGTCGAGTGGCTGCTGCTCCAGAACCCGCGCCAGCCGTTCACCGAGCGGGTGCCACGGCTACCGGGACAGGAGCATCCCGGACTGGGGCTCCTGGGCGAAGTGGGGGCGTGGCTCGTGGTCGCCTGCGAGACGATCGGGCTCGACGGCATCGCCCACGTGCCGTCCCACTTTCATCTGGCGGTGGTCGGCCGGCACCACCTGCGGTTCCTCCGGCCGGAGCACCAGGCGCGCTTCGAGGCGCTGCGCGACGCGTTGCAGGGCATACCAATTGCAGAGGCGAGTCGCCTGCTCGAGGAGGACCGCGTGGTGGATGCCGCGACCGGCGAGCCGGTGCGCTGGAAGCCAGGGCCGACGGTGTTGCCGGTGAGCGTGCGGCTCAAGGCGCTGATCACCGGGCCGGCCTACACTGAGGCGGTCCGACGGGCGCGGGAGGGCATGCGCTTCAGGCTCGCTTGAGGGGACGTGGGGGTGATCGCGATGGGGTCGGCCCCACGTCCCCACGCCTCATCGTTTTCGGGCGTAGGTTCCCATCAGTTGCGCGTCGCCAAGCACGTGCCCCTGCATCGCACGTTCGACGTCCGGTTTCGTGGCGCCGGCCCGGAGGCCGAGCGGGGCGTCGAGGGCGTAGAGCTTGAAGAAGTAGCGGTGCGGCTTGCCCGGGGGCGGGCAGGGCCCGCCGTACCCGATGCGGCGGAAGTCATTCTTCCCCTGCAGGGCCCCTCCCAGATCCTGCGGCGTTTCCGTCTTCGCGACATTCTCCGGCAGGGTCGAGGTGGCGCCTGGGAGATCGAAGAGCACCCAGTGCACCCATGTGCCGGCCGGGGCATCGGGGTCGTCGGCGATCAGGGCGAAGGCCTTCGCGTTCGCGGGCGCCCCGGACCACGCCAGCGCGGGGGACATGTCGGTGCCGTCGCAGGTGTGCTTGGTGGGAATCGTCGCGCCTTCGGTGAAGGCGGAGGACGTGAGGGTGAACGCCATGGGACCCTCCAATGCCAGGGCAGCGAGCAGGGCGCCCGCCGTTCCGACGCTCTTCATGCGGCGAACGCGGCCGCCACGATCCTCGCCTGCTCCGCCTGGTGGGCGGCCGGATACCCCTCGGCCGGGCTCGAGCGCTCGGGTCGCGACACGTCCGTGAGGGCGACCGCCGGGGGCACGACGTCGCGGATCTTGGGCAGCACGAACTTCCGGGCCCCCATGTTCCGCGGCTCCTCCTGCACCCAGACGATTTCCCGGAGGTTCGGGTAGCGGGCAGCGGCCTCGCCGATCTCGACCGAGGGGAACGGATAGAGCAGCTCCACCCGCCCGATCGCGATGTGCGGCGACTCGGGACGCGCCGGGGACGCCGCCAGATCGTAGTAGACCTTCCCGCTGCAGAGGATCAACCGGGTCACCTGGTCGAGCGCGGTGCGCTCGTGGTCCCACACGACGGGACGGAACCGGCCCGCCGTCAGGTCCTCGAGCGTCGAGGCGGCCGCCGGCAGACGCAGCAGGCTCTTGGGCGTGAACACCACCAACGGCCGCACCTCCACATGCCGCGCCTGGCGGCGCAGCAGGTGGAAGTACTGCGCCGGCGTGGTGCAGTTCGCGACGCGGATGTTGCCCTCGGCGCCCAGGGCGAGAAAGCGCTCGATGCGGGCGCTCGAGTGCTCGGGGCCCTGGCCTTCGTAGCCGTGCGGGAGGAGCACGGTGAGCCGCGAGGTCTGTGCCCACTTGGCGAGCCCCGCGATGATGAACTGGTCGATGATCACCTCGGCACCGTTGGCGAAGTCGCCGAACTGTGCCTCCCACAGCACCAGCGCCTCGGGCGCCGCCGCGGCGTAGCCGTATTCGAAGCCGAGGCAGGCGTTCTCGGAGAGCGGGCTGTTGTACAGCTCGAACGGCGCCCGCGCTCCCGGCAGTTGTTGGATCGGCGCCCAGCGCGCCCCCGACCTCGCGTCGTGCAGCATCAGGTGCCGCTGGCTGAAGGTGCCCCGCGCCGTGTCCTGCCCGGTGAGGCGGATCGCCACTCCCTCGGTGAGCAGCGACGCGAACGCGAGGGCCTCGGCGTGCGCCCATTCAATGCCGCCCGCCGGCCCCAGCGCCTCGCGCCGCCGCTCGAGCTGCTTCTTCAGCTTGGGGCTGACCGTGAACCCCTCGGGCCAGGCGAGCAGCTGCTCGTTCAGTCCCGTGAGCAGCTCGGCGGGGACCGCCGTGTCGGGCTCGGCGGCGAGCTGCCGCGAGATGCGTTGCGGCTCCTCCCCCTTGCCGGCCCGGGCGAGGCTCGCCTTCAGCGCCTGCTGGATCCCGGCGAGCTTCTGGTAGGCCGCCTCCGCCTGCGCCGCCGCGGCCGCCTCGTCGAGCACGCCTTCGCGCGCCAGCTGCGCGGCGTACTTCTCACGCACCGTCGGCGTCTGGCGAATCCGCTCGTACATCAGCGGCTGGGTATAGGCCGGCTCGTCGGCCTCGTTGTGGCCGTGGCGGCGGTAGCCGACCACGTCGATAACCACGTCGCCATGGAACTTCTCGCGGTACAGCATCGCGAGCCGCACGGCCGCAAAACACGCCTCGGGATCGTCGGCGTTGACGTGGATGATCGGCGCGTCGAACCCCTTGGCGAGGTCGCTCGAGTAGTCGGTGGACCGGGACTCGTTCGGCTCCGTCGTGAACCCCACCTGGTTGTTGGCGATCAGATGGATGGTGCCGCCGGTCGTGTACCCCTTGAGCCGCGCCAGGTTGAACGTTTCCGCGACCACGCCCTGGCCCGGAAACGCCGCGTCGCCGTGGATCAGCACCGGTACGGCGACGGTCCCGTCGTGGCGCGCTTCACGGCCCGTGCGGCTGGTCTGCTCGGCGCGGGCGCGGCCCTCGATCACTGGGTTCACCGCCTCGAGGTGGCTCGGGTTCGGCGCCAGCGTGACCGCGACCGGCTTCCCCGTCGAGATCTCGTACACGCCCTCGGCACCGTGGTGGTACTTCACGTCTCCGGTGCCGCCCTCGGGGGTGAGCGTTTCCTCCACGTGTCTCCCCCCCTCGAACTCCGCAAAGATCGTCTCGTACGGGAGGTTCACCACGTGGGCGAGCACGTTGAGCCGGCCCCGGTGCGCCATCCCGAGCACCACGCGGCGCGCGCCTGCGACGCCGGCCAGCTCGATCGTGAGGTCGAGCATTGGCACGGTGACGTCGAGCCCCTCGATCGAGAAGCGCTTCTGGCCGAGGTAGGCCTTGTGGAGGAAGCGCTCCAGCGTTTCGACGGCAGTGAGCCGTTCCAGCAGCTGCTGCTTTTCTTCCGCCGTCAGCGGCTTGCGATGCTCGCCAGACTCGATCACCCGCCGCAGCCACACGCGCTCCTCGTGGCTGCCGATGTGCTCGACCTCGTAGGCGATGGTCCCGCAGTAGGTCGCCTGGAGATGGGGCAGAGCTTCGGCGAGGGTCCGACCGGGCACGTACACGCGCAGCACTTCGGCGGGGATACGCGCCATGATTTCGGGGGTGAGGCCGAGCGGGCCGGGGTCGAGCGCCGGGTCGCCGCGGGGCTCACGGCCGAGGGGGTCAAGCCGGGCCGCCATGTGCCCGAAGTAGCGGTGAGCGCGGACGAGGGCGTACGCCGCGGCTATATACTTGAAGTCGTCGACCCCGGGAGGCGGGACACGGGACACGGGAACCGTGGGCTCGACAGCCGTAAGGGTTCCCGTTTCCCGGTTCTCGTTTCCCGGCAGTCCCAGGCTCTCGAAGACGGACTCGTAGAAGCCATCTGTGCCCTGGAGCAGGGCATCGAGCCGTCGGAGGAACATCCCCGACTCCGCGCCCTGGATGATGCGGTGGTCGTAGGTGCTGGTGATCGTCATAATCCGAGCGCCCGCGATGTCACGGATCGCCCCGGTGGCGATGATCGAGCCCTGGCCCTTCATCAGGCGCGGGACGGAGGCGACTGTGCCGAGGGTGCCGGGGTTGGTGAGGGTGGTCGTGGCGCCGACGAAGTCGTCGGGAAGGAGCTTGTTGGTGCGCGCCTTCTCGACGAGCGCCTCGTAGGTCGCGTGGAACGCGGCGAAGTCCATCGCATCGGCGTGCTTGATCACCGGGACCACGAGCCCCCGGGTGCCGTCCTTCTTCTCGACGTCCACGGCCAGGCCGAGGTGCACCGCGCCGGGGTCCAAGCGCTGCGGCTTACCGTCGAGTTCCTGGAAGGCGTGGGTCATCACGCGGAACTCGCGCGCGGCCTGCACGATGGCGAACCCGATCAGGTGGGTGAACGAGACCTTCTTTCGCACCTCCTTGAGGGCGAGCTGAGCGTTGAGCGCCTTGCGGCGGGCGTCGAGCGTCGCGACCGCGACGTCGCGGAACGAGGTGGCCGTCGGGACCGAGAGCGACTCCGTCATGTTCTGAACGAGGCGGCTCGCGGGGCCGGTGATCGGCGTGACACCTTCGGGACGGGGCAAGGGGGAAGTGGGAAGCGTTGGCGCAGGGACCGGTCTCGCTTCCCCCGTCTCGCTTCCCGCTTCCCGAAGAACTTCCGCGCGATCCGTCGGGATGACTGGCAAGTCGGTTAGGCGGCGGCCGTTCTCGAACAGCTGCCGCCACTCCTCCCCGACCGACGCGGGGTCGCGGAGGAACTGCTCGTACATCACCTGGACGAACGCGGCGTTGTGGGTGCCGAAGACGAATTCGCTCACGCGGGGAATTTAACCTAGCGGCGGCCGGTGGCCACGCGGTTGTTGCTCACCGGTCAGCGCTGACCGATGACCCGCACCGGGTCGGGTCGCGCGTCGGTCGTGCCGTCTCCCAGCTGGCCGGACTGGTTCGCTCCCCAACAGTACGCGACGCCGTCCAGCGCGATGCCGCAGGCGTGCGTCCCGCCCACGCCCACCGTCCGGAACCGCAGGCCGCCGCTCATGGGCAGGGGTGTGGTGCTGCAGCTTTGAGGGCCGCAGATCTCGGCGGATGCCGCGCCGAGCTGGCCCAGAGCGTTGGCGCCCCAGCAGTACGCCGTCCCGTCCGCCGTCCAGCCGCACGTGAAGTCGCCGCCCGCGCTCAGGCCTGTGAACGCGATCCCCCCCGCGACGGGCTCCGGGCCGCGGGCGGACAGGCGGCTGCCGTCGCCTAGTTCGCCGGCGCTGTTGTCGCCCCAGCACCACGCGGCGCCGGCCGACGTGAGCCCGCATGCGTGACGTGAGCCGACGCTGAGCGCGGTGAACCCGAGGCCGCCCGACACGGGCACGGGCGGAGTAGTCGTGGTGGTGCTCCCGTCGCCGAGCTGCCCGGCGAAGTTGACGCCCCAGCACCAGGCCGCGCCCGCGCCGGTGAGGGCGCACGAGAAATCGCCGCCGGTGTCGAGCGTCAGGAAGCCGATGTCGCCGGGGACGGGCATGGGGGAGAGAGCGTATTTCCCGGCGTCGCTTCCCAACGCGACGCCGGATCCCCAGCAGTAGGTGCCGTCGTCGGTGATCCCGCAGGCGTGGGCCCAGCCGGCGCGCACGGATAGGAAGACGAGCCCGCCCGCGACGAGGTGCGGCGCCGGGCGGCTCTCGAGCGAGCCACCGCCGAGGCGGCCGCGGGCGCCACTCCCCCAGCAGTGCGCAACGCCGGCCGACGTGACGCCGCAGGTGAACCAGCCTCCGCCCGTGAGCGACGCGAAGCCCGTGCCGCCCGCGACCTCCACCGGCGTCGCGCTTCCGGTGGCGGGGCCGTTGCCGAGCTGGCCGAGGATGTCGCTCCCCCAGCAGAAGGCCCGGCCTTGATCGGTGAGCGCGCAGGTGTGGTCTGATTCCGCCGCGACGATCGCCACGAACGTCACCACGTCGACGCGCACCGTGGCGTCGCCCGCGCGCCCCTCGCTTGTCGCGGTGATCGTGGCGGTGCCCGGCGCGTGTCCGGCGGCGACGCCGGCGGCGCTCACGGTGACAAGGGTGGTGTCGCTGCTCACCCACGCGATGGCGCGACCGAGCAGCGGGCGCCCGAGCGAGTCCCGCGGCGTCGCGACGAGGGGGAGGGTGGCGCCGAGGAGCACCGTCTGGCTGGGGTAGCCGAACGTCACGGACGCGACAGGGACGTGGACACGGATGGCGGCGGCACCGGTGGCCTGGCCCGAGGTCGCGGTGATGATCGCGAAGCCTCCTGCCAACGCAGCAACCTCGCCGTTCCTGGAAACGTTCGCCACGGCCGGATTGGCGCTGGCCCAGGTGATCGGGCGGCCGGGCAGGGGGTTACCCACCGAGTCGGTGCCGGTGGCGCGCAGCTGCAGGCGGGCGCCCCAGAGCATCGTGGCGGAGTCGGGAGTGACGCGAACGGCGGCGGTCGGCTGATACGGCCGGAACGGCTCGTCACAGGCGACGAGGAGGAAAGTGGGGACCAGCAGCCACCGGTTCACGGGCGTTAGGGTTGTCCCCCTCGCTCACGGCTGGCCCATCACCCGCCCCGGCGCCGCCCGATCCACGGTCGTGCCGTCGCCGAGCTGGCCGCTTCCGTTCCCGCCCCAGCAGTATGCGATCCCCGCATCATCAAGCCCGCAGGTGAAGTCGTAGCCGCCGGCCAGCATCGTGAATCGGAGGCCGGCGGAGACCGGCACGGGCGTCCGGCTGCACGGGCGACCACCGCAATAGTCGGTCGCCGGGGCGCCGAGCTGACCGGCGAGGTTGTCGCCCCAGCAGTAGGTCGTGGCGTCCGTCGTCACGCCGCACGTGAAATACACGCCCGCCGCGAGTGAGCGGAACGCGAGCCCGCCGGCGACGGGGACGGGCGCAGTCGAGCTCAAGACCGCTCCCCCGCCGAGCTGGCCGAAGTAGTTGTCGCCCCAGCAGTACGCCGCTCCCGCCGCCGTAAGCCCGCACACATGGCGCTCGCCCGCGGCCAGCGCGACGAACGAGAGCCCTCCTACCGCCGCCACGGGCGGCACGGTAGCGGTGACGCTGTCGGTGCCAAGCTGGCCGTAGTTGTTCGTTCCCCAGCAATACGTGCGGTCGTCCTGCGCGACACCGCAGGTAAACCGGTACCCCGCGGTGACCGCGCGGAACCGCAGATCGCCGAGGACGGAGAGCGGTGCCGAGTCGCCGACCCTCTCGTAGTTGCCCAGTCCGCCGCGGCTGCCCCAGCACGACGCCGCACCGTCCGGCTGGACGACGCAGGTGTGGCTGAGGCCCGCGGAGAGGGCCACGTAGCGGGCCCCGCCCCGCAATGGCACCGGCGTCCCGGCCACCGCGAGCATCTCGTCGCCCAGCCGCCCGCCCTCGCCGCTCCCCCAGCAGTAGACGGCGCCCGAGGCCGTGAGGCCGCAAGTGAAGCTTCCGCCCGCGCTGAGCGCAGTGAACAGGAGGGCGCCGCTCACACCGACAGGGGCGGGGCTGATTTCCCCTGAGCCGGAGCCCAGCTCCTGGTGCCCATTCTCGCCCCAGCAGAAGGCCTGGCCCCCGGCCGTGAGGCCGCATGCGTGAGAGAAATCACTAGCCGTCACGGCGACGAACCGGACGACCGTGACCTCCACGATCACGCTCGCCTGGAGCCCGCCGGTGGTGGCCGTGATCGATGCCCGGCCGGGCGCGACCCCCGTGACCATCCCCTCGGGGGAGACCGTGGCCACGGTCGGGGCCGAGCTCCACCACGCCACCGCCGGGCCTGCGGCGGGAGCGCCCGTCGCGTCCCGCAGGGTGGCGGTGAACGCGACGCGACCGTCCACGACGATGGTCTGATCCCCGGGCGAGACGGTGATCGCGGTGACGACAGGCTCGATGGAGAAGGCGGCGCGCCCGCTCACGGCGCCGACCGTCGCCGTCACCGTCACCCGGCCGCGCGAGACGCCGCGCAGCAGCCCGCCGGCGCTCACGGTCGCGATCGCGGTGTCGGAGCTCCGCCAGTCCACGCGATAGTCCGCGATGACGCGGCCGCCGGAGTCGCGCGCTGTGGCCCTGAGCTGCAAGGTCGTGCCGACGAGCAGGGCATCGGCCTCGGGGCTGATCGCGACCGAGGCGACGTCGACGAGAACGGGGGAATTGAATGCGGGTTCCGCGCAGGCGATCGCCAGGGCGCCGACGGTGAGCGCTGCGCCGAGCCCGAGAGTGGGGGGGCGGCTGACCGGTGTCACGACACCCGTCGCGTCTTCCGCCGCATGAAGTCCATGAGGATGAACTGCCCCAGCGTCATCGTGTTCGTGAAGTACGCCTTCCCCCGGCAGATCGCCGACACCCGCTTCACGAACTCCACGAGACTGCGGTCCCGCGCCAGCATGAAGGTGTTGATCAGAATCCCGGTGCGGCGACACAACGCCACTTCGCGATAGGTGGCCTGCAGGATCTGGGGATCGAGGCCCATCGAGTTCACGTAGATCCGTCCGTCCGGAAGCGTCAGCGCCGACGGCTTCCCGTCGGTGATCATGATGATCTGGCGCATGTCCTTGCGCTGCCCCAAGAGGATCCGGCGCGCCAGCTTCAGCCCCTCCGCCGTGTTGGTGTGGTACGGCCCCACTTGCGCGTGCGCCAGTCGTGCGAGCGGGATCTCTTCCGCCGTGTCGTGAAACAGGACCACCCGGAGTGAGTCGCCTGGGAACTGGGTACGGATGAGATGGGTCAGCGCCAGCGCGACCTTCTTGGCCGGCGTGAACCGGTCCTCGCCGTACAAGATCATCGAGTGCGAGCAGTCAAGCATCAGCACCGTGGCCGACGACGAGCGATACTCGGCCTGGTGCACCATCAGGTCCTCATACTCGAGGTTGATCGGGACGCCCAGTCCCTCGCGCTGCAG